>NZ_JCBAMT010000027.1:0-71099 GCF_059760445.1 Achromobacter sp. D7-1
TAAGAGGCGAGGGGGGGGCCCCGCCCCGCGCCCCCCCCCCCGCCCCCCCCCCCGCGGCCCGCTCCCCCCGCCCGGGCGGCCGGCGGGGGGGCCCGCCGCAAGGCCGAGGCCGAAGCCGCCGCGCTGCGCGAGATGCTGAATCGTCCGCGCAAGGTGCTGCGCGCTCCCGAACCGGAAGCGCCCGCCGCCGCGGCGCCGATCTCGGGCACGCTGCACAAGCCGGCCGGCAAGCCGGGCGCCGCTCCTGGCGCCAAGAAGGACGCCAAGCCCGCCGCTCCCGGCGCGAAGAAGACCATCAAGACCGCTGAAGTCGCGTCGACCTGGTCCGATGACGCCTCGCGCAAGAAGCCCGCGGACAAGCCGGCAGCCCCGGCCAGCCGCGACGGCTGGCGCGCGGGCGGCAAGGGCGGCGGCAAGGGCGGCCGAGGCGGCCGCAACCAGCAGAACGATCGCCGCAACGAGCCGGCGCCGCAGGAATTCATCGCGCGTGAAGTCCACGTGCCGGAAACCATCAGCGTGGCCGACCTGGCCCACAAGATGTCCGTCAAGGCCGCCGAAGTCATCAAGCAACTGATGAAGCTGGGCCAGATGGTCACCATCAACCAGGTGCTGGACCAGGAAACGGCCATGATCGTGGTCGAGGAACTGGGCCACGTGGCGATCGCCGCCAAGCTGGACGATCCGGAAGCCTTCCTGGACGAAACCGCCACCGTGTCGGAAGCCGAACAGATGTCGCGCGCTCCGGTCGTGACCGTCATGGGCCACGTCGACCACGGCAAGACCTCGCTGCTGGATTACATCCGCCGCGCCAAGGTCGCCGCGGGCGAAGCCGGCGGCATTACGCAGCACATCGGCGCCTACCACGTTCAGACCGAACGCGGCATGGTGACCTTCCTTGATACCCCGGGCCACGAGGCGTTCACCGCCATGCGTGCCCGCGGCGCCAAGGCCACCGACATCGTCATCCTGGTCTGCGCGGCCGACGACGGCGTGATGCCGCAGACCCGCGAAGCCATCCACCACGCGAAGGCCGCAGGCGTTCCCATGGTCGTGGCCATGACCAAGATCGACAAGCCCTCAGCCAACCCCGACCGCGTCAAGCAGGAACTGGTTGCCGAGGAAGTGGTGCCGGAAGAATACGGCGGCGACGTGCCGTTCGTGTCCGTGTCGGCCAAGACCGGCGAAGGCATCGACGATCTGCTCGAAAACCTGCTGCTGCAGGCCGAAGTGCTGGAACTGAAGGCGCCGGTCGACGCGCCCGCCAAGGGTCTGGTGATCGAAGCCCGTCTCGACAAGGGCCGCGGCCCGGTCGCGACGATCCTGGTGCAGAGCGGCACGCTCAAGCGCGGCGACGTGGTGCTGGCCGGTGCAAGCTTCGGCCGCGTGCGCGCCATGCTGGACGAAAACGGCAAGCCGATCCAGGAAGCCGGTCCGTCCATCCCCGTGGAAATCCAGGGCCTGACCGAAGTGCCGGCTGCCGGCGACGAGCTGATGGTGCTGTCCGATGAGCGCAAGGCGCGCGAAATCGCGCTGTTCCGCCAGGGCAAGTTCCGCGACGTCAAGCTGGCCCGCCAGCAGGCCGCCAAGCTCGAATCCATGTTTGACAACCTGGGCGAGGGCACGCAGACCCTGGCCCTGATCGTGAAGACCGACGTCCAGGGTTCGCAGGAAGCGCTGGTGCAGTCCCTGACCAAGCTGTCGACCGACGAAGTGCGCGTGCAGGTCGTGCACGCTGCCGTCGGCGGCATCTCGGAAAGCGACATCAACCTGGCCATCGCCTCGAACGCCGTCGTCATCGGCTTCAACGTCCGCGCCGAAGCCAGCGCCAAGAAGCTGGCCGAGAACAACGGCATCGACGTGCGCTACTACAACATCATCTACGACGCCGTGGATGAGGTGAAGGCAGCCATGTCGGGCATGTTGGCGCCCGAGAAGAAGGAAGAAGTCATCGGCTTGGTCGAGATCCGCGAGGTCTACAGCATCTCCCGCATCGGCAATATCGCCGGTTGCATGGTGCTGGACGGTCTGGTGCGTCGCGATTCGCAAGTCCGCCTGCTGCGCAACAACGTGGTCCACTGGACCGGCCAGCTCGATTCGCTGCGCCGCTTCAAGGACGACGTCAAGGAAGTCAAGTCTGGCTTCGACTGCGGTCTTACGCTGCGCGGCAACAACGACATCCAGGTGGGTGACCAGCTGGAAGTCTTTGAAATCAAGGAAATCGCGCGTACGCTGTAAGGCGTCCGCGAGGCATTTTTTCTAATGAGCCGTCACAAGTCCAAAGCCATCCCCGGCCGCAATCTGCGGCTGGCCGACCAGATCCAGAAGGATCTGGCCGGGATCATCCAGCGCGAGATCGACACGACCCGCGCTGGACTGATCACGCTCTCCGGTGTGGAACTGTCGACCGACTACGCGCACGCAAAGGTGTATTTCACGGTTCTGGGCGCCGAGCCCGAAGCCGCGACCGCCTTGCTGAACGAGAAAGCCGGTTGGCTGCATTCCCAGCTGTACAAGCTGCTGCACATCCACACTGTCCCCACTTTGCGCTTCTTCCACGACGAGCAGATCGCCCGTGGCATCGAGATGTCGATTCTGATCGACCGCGCAAACCGGCCCGGCCCGCACTCGGGCGTGCCCGACGAACCTGAAGACCAGTCCTGATCGGGCTGTCGTCACTGCTTTAAACCGGATTCCGACGATGGCTAAACGACGCGGGCTTACGCTCGACGGTGTGCTGTTGCTCGACAAACCCGTAGGTTTGTCGAGCAACCACGCCCTGCAACGCGCCAAACGTGCCATGGACGCGGCGAAAGCCGGTCACACGGGCACGCTGGATCCCTTCGCCACCGGCTTGCTGGTGTGCTGCATGGGCCGCGCAACCAAGATTTCCGGCGCGATGCTCAACGCCGACAAGGCATATCGCGCTACGCTGCAATTTGGCTCCGAAACCGACTCGGGCGACCTGACCGGCAATGTGGTGTCCACCGCCGAGCCCGGGTTTACGGTGGATGAGCAGTCGCTGCGCGAGGCGCTGTCACGATTCTCGGGCACGATCGAGCAGATTCCGCCCATGTATTCCGCGCTCAAGCGCGATGGCAAGCCGTTGTACGAGTACGCGCGCGCCGGCATCGAGCTGGAACGGCCGCCGCGCCAGATCACGATACACCGCATCGAACTGCTGTCCCTGAACGGGACCGAGGCAGAGATCGATGTGGCATGCAGTAAAGGCACATACATCCGGACACTGGCCCAGGACATCGGGCGCGTGCTGGGCTGTTACGCCCACCTGACGGCGCTGCGGCGCACGCACGTCGGGCCTTTTTCCCTGGAACGCGCCGTTGCGCTGGAAGCCTTGCAGGCCATGCCAGATCCCAAGCAGGCATTGCTTGCACTGAACGAATTGCCGGAGGGCTTGCTGCCCTCCACCCTGACCTTAAAGGACTCGCTATGACTCGCGCCTTGCGCAACGTCGCCATCATCGCCCACGTGGACCACGGTAAAACCACCCTGGTCGACCAGCTGCTGCGCCAATCCGGCACCTTCCGCGAAAACCAGGCGCTGACCGAACGGGTCATGGACTCGAACGACCTGGAAAAAGAACGCGGCATTACGATTCTGGCCAAGAACTGTGCCGTCGAATACGAAGGCACGCACATCAACATCATCGACACCCCGGGACACGCGGACTTCGGCGGCGAAGTCGAGCGCGTGCTGTCCATGGTCGACGGCGTGCTGCTGCTGGTGGACGCGGTTGAAGGCCCCATGCCCCAGACCATCTTCGTGACCCGCAAGGCGCTGGCCCTGGGCCTGAAGCCCATCGTCGTGGTCAACAAGGTCGACCGTCCGGGCGCCCGCACCGATTTCGTCATCAACGCCACGTTCGACCTGTTCGACAAGCTGGGCGCCACCGACGAGCAGCTGGACTTCCCGGTGATCTACGCCTCGGGCCTGTCGGGCTACGCCGGCCTGACCGCCGACGTGCGCGAAGGCAATATGCGTCCGCTGTTCGAAGCCATCCTCGAACACGTGCCGCAGCGTGAAGACGATCCCAATGGTCCGCTGCAAATGCAGATCATCTCGCTGGACTACAACAGCTACGTCGGCAAGATCGGCGTGGGCCGCATCAACCGCGGCCGCATGCGTCCCGGCATGGAAGTGGCCTACAAGTTCGGCCCCGAAGGCCAGGGCGGCCGCGGCCGCATCAACCAGGTGCTGAAGTTCCACGGCCTGGAGCGCATCGTCGTGGACGAAGCCGAAGCCGGCGACATCGTGCTGATCAACGGCATCGAAGAACTGGGCATTGGTTGCACGGTGACCGACACCGCCACGCAAGACGCGCTGCCGATGCTGCGCATCGACGAACCCACCCTGACCATGAACTTCATGGTCAACACCTCGCCGCTGGCCGGCCGCGAAGGCAAGTTCGTGACCAGCCGCCAGCTGCGCGACCGCCTGGACCGCGAGCTGAAGTCCAACGTGGCGCTGCGCGTGCGCGACACGGGCGACGACACAGTGTTCGAAGTGTCGGGCCGTGGTGAACTGCACCTGACCATCCTGCTGGAAACGATGCGCCGCGAAGGCTACGAGCTGGCCGTGTCGCGTCCGCGCGTGGTGTTCAAGGACATCGACGGCGTTAAGTGCGAACCCTTTGAATCGCTGACCGTCGACGTCGAAGACGCCCATCAGGGCGGCGTGATGGAAGAACTGGGCCGCCGCAAGGGCGACCTGCAGGACATGCAGCCGGACGGCCGCGGCCGCACCCGCCTGGAATACCTGATCCCGGCCCGTGGCCTGATCGGCTTCCAGAACGAGTTCCTGACGCTGACGCGCGGCACCGGCCTGATGAGCCACATCTTCCACGAATACGCGCCCATCAAGGAAGGCTCGATCGGCGAGCGCCGCAACGGCGTGCTGATCAGCCAGGACCAAGGCGACGCCGTGGCCTACGCGCTGTGGAAGCTGCAGGATCGCGGCCGCATGTTCGTGAGCCCGGGTGATGCGCTGTATGAAGGCATGATCATCGGCATTCACAGCCGTGACAACGACCTGGTCGTGAACCCCATCAAGGGTAAGCAGCTGACCAACGTGCGCGCTTCGGGCACCGACGAAGCCGTGCGCCTGGTTCCGCCGATCCAGATGTCGCTGGAATACGCCGTGGAATTCATCGACGACGACGAACTCGTGGAAATCACGCCGAAGTCGATCCGTCTGCGCAAGCGCTTCCTGCTGGAAAACGAGCGCAAGCGCGCCGCGCGCGAATCAGCCGTCTAAGGGCTAGCGCGAAGCGCGGCTTCGCATCGGTCCAGAAAGAACGCAGCCCTCGGGCTGCGTTTTTTTTTGCTGCGTGCCGCAGTAGCCGCCCGCCTGTCAGCGGCGGCCGGCTGCCACCGCGCCTGGCAGGCGCTGCACCGCGTCCAGCAGCCGGGCGGCGAACTCCTGCGCCGCGCGGCTGCGCGATGCTTCCTTGCGCCACAGGATGGCCGCGCGGCGGATGGTGGTCGGATCGGTGAGCGCGATGCTCTTCAATTCGGATCCCGCCGCGCCGGCCGCATGCTCGGCGGCGATGGTCGCCAGTTCGCCTTGCCGGCACAGGTGGATCAGCGCATCCACCGATTCCATTTCCACCCGCACCTCGGGAGCCAGCCCGGCCTGGGCGCAGGCCGCGTCTATCATGCGGCGCGTGGCGAAGCTGCGCGGCAGCAGCGCCAGCGGCACGCCCCCAAGGTCGCGCATGCGCAAGCTGCGCCGCGAGGCCAGCGGGTGGTTCTTGCCGACCACCACCCGCAGGCGCTCATCGAACAAGGGTTGCGCCTCGATTTCCTCGCGCAGCGCCGGGTGGAAGGAAATGCCCAGGTCCAGCTGGCCGCTGACCAGCAGGTCCTCGATGGGGCCGGCGCGCAGGTCGCGCACCTGGATCTGGACCTTGGGAAAGGCCAGGCTGAATCCGGCCACCGCGTCCGGCACGAAATGGGTCAGGAAGGTGGGGATGACGCCTATGGTGAGGGATCCAGCCTGCAGGCCGGCCAGATCCGCCAGGGCCATTTTCCCGGCTTCGACTTCCTGCAAGGCCCGGCTGGCATGGTCGCGCAGCACCCGGCCCGCTTGCGACAGGCGCAACCCCCTGCCAATACGGTCGAACAGGGGCATGCCCAGCTCTTCCTCCAACTGTCGCAGGCCGTGCGACAGGGTGGATTGGGTGACGTGCAGGGCGTCCGCCGAGCGGGTCAGGTGCTCGGTTTCTGCGACGCTGAGAAAGTAGCGTAGCTGGCGCAATTCCATCGGCGGGACTCCTGGTGCAAAGCCGGAACAGACGGTCAATGATGGGCGATTTATTATTCGATGGTATCGAATAATAAGTGCAATATAAATCATTGGATGAAAAACCGGCCGGGCCCTAATCTTGCCTGTATCACTCACGCAGGGCTTCAGGCTTTATGACTTCCGTTTCGACCCAGGCTCCGATCACGCCGGACGACGCCTCCTGGCGCATCGAGCGCATCCACGCGAGGATCGTCGACATCCCGACGATCCGGCCGCACAAGTTTTCGTTCGGCGCCATCAACCGGCAAAGCCCGGTCATCGTGCAGCTCTGGCTGGCCAACGGCGCCTGCGGTTTTGGCGAGGCGGCGACGATAGGCGGGCCGTCGTGGAACGAGGAGTCGCCCGAAACCATTCTGCATGCGATCCAGAACTACCTCGCTCCGGCAGTGGCCGGGGCGGATGCGCGCCGGTTCGCCGAACACATCAACCGTCTCGATGCCGTCTGCAAGGGCAATGCCTTTGCCAAGAGCGCCGTTGAGATGGCGCTGATCGACGCGGTGGCGCGCAGCCTGGGCGTGCCGGCCTGGCAATTGCTGGGAGGCAAGCGCATCGAACGCCTGCCGCTGGCCTGGACGCTCGCCAGCGGCGATTCGCAGCGCGACCTGGAAGAGGCCGAGCAGATGATGCAGGCGCGCCGCCACCGCCTCTTCAAGCTCAAGATCGGCGCGCGCAGTCCGGCCGACGACGTGGCCCACGTGGCGCGCATCGCGCGCGGCCTGGACGGCCGCGCCGAGATGACGGTGGACGTCAACCAGGCCTGGGACGGCAACACCGCGCGTCGCTATCTGCCGCAATTGGTGCAGGCCGGCGTGACCTTGATCGAACAGCCCGTGGCGAAGTGGGACGTGCAGGCTTTGCGCGAGGCGACGCAGTCGCTGGGCTCGGCCGCGCTGGTCATGGCGGATGAGACCGTGTGCTCCGCGCAGGACGCCTACATGCTGGCCTCGCAGCGCGCATGCCATGTGTTTTCCCTGAAGGTCGCCAAGCACGGCGGCCTGCTGCGCACGCGCGAAGTCGCGGCCGTGGCGCAAGCCGCCGGCATAGGCTGGTACGGCGGCACCATGCTGGAGACCTCGCTGGGCAGCGCGGCGTCCGCGCACGTGTTTGCCACGCTGTCTGACCAGCATCACGGTTGCGAACTGTTCGGCCCGCAGCTGCTGGTCGACGACATCGTCGAGCAGCCCATGGCCGTGCGCGACTTTGCATTGCAATTGCCCGACGGCCCCGGCTTCGGCGTTGTCGTGGATGAGAAGCGGCTGGATCGTTTCGACCGCGCCAGGGCAGGCCTGACGCCCGTCACGGTCGACTTCGGCCGCGGTGGCGAGGCTGCCGCGACCTGACCCACCATTTTCCCGATCATTCCAAAAAGCAGGAGACGCATCATGGCTGAATTTACCCAGCAACAACTACTGGACCTGGTCAACAGTTCCC
Source organism: Achromobacter sp. D7-1 (assembly GCF_059760445.1). Taxonomy (NCBI): domain Bacteria; kingdom Pseudomonadati; phylum Pseudomonadota; class Betaproteobacteria; order Burkholderiales; family Alcaligenaceae; genus Achromobacter; species Achromobacter sp. D7-1. Next base: position 7,753 of record NZ_JCBAMT010000027.1, read on the forward strand.
AGGTCAATCCCGGCAACGACCGGGTCCGGCAGATTTCGCAGCGCATCGTGTCGGACCTGTTCCGCGCGATCGACGATCTCGACATCAAGCCCGACGAGTTCTGGGCGGGCGTGGATTGGCTCGCGCGCCTGGGCGCCAGCGGCCAGATGGGATTGATCACCGCGGGCCTGGGCTTTGACCGCCTGATCGACATCCGCGAGGAAGAGGCCGACGAGGCCGCCGGCCGCGCCGCCGGCACGCCGCGCGCCATCGAGGGACCGCTCTACATTGCGGGCGCCCCGCTGTCCGACAGCGAAGCGCGATTGGACGAAGATCCCGTGCCGGGGACCGTACTGGTGATGGAAGGGCAGGTGCGCGACGTGGACGGCCAGCCTGTCGCCGGCGCGCTCGTCGACGTCTGGCACGCCAACGAGCTGGGGCGCTATTCGCATTTCGATCCGGACCAGGCGGACTACCACCTGCGCCGCAAGATCAAGACCGACGCGCAGGGCCGCTACCGCTTCCGCAGCTTCATTCCGCCGGGCTACGCGATTCCGCCGGACAGCCCCACGTCCGAACTGTTCGAGGCATTGGGCCGCCATGGCAACCGGCCGGCCCATATCCACTTCCTGGTGGCCGCCGAAGGCCAGCGCACCTTGACCACGCAGGTCAACATCCCGGGCGACACCTTCCTGGACGACGATTTCGCCTTCGCCACGCGCGACGGCCTGGTGGTCGAACTGCAGCCGGGCACGCCGCCCGTGGGCTATGAGAGCCTGGGCGTGAACGCGCCGTTCACGCGCGTCTGTTTCGACTTTGTGCTGCAGCCGGCGCTGGACGCCGACGAGGCCCGCCCGCAAGCCCGCATGGACCGCGCCACCGCTTAAGCGTCCCCCCGGCGGCGCCCGCCGCGGCGCCGCCGTCCCCGATATCACACAGAACAATCCCGCAGGCGCGAGGCCGGGTTCGGCCGCGCCATGGAGACAAACATCATGACCGCTACCAATAGCTGGTCGATCCCCACGCTGATCGACCAGGAACGCCTGGGCGCCTTTCAATGGCGCGTGCTGATCCTGTGCTTTCTGATCGCGCTGTTCGACGGCTTCGACACCCAGGCGATCGCCTTCACCGGGCCCGCGATCCTGGCCGCCTTCGATCTGAAGGCAGGCGCGCTGGCGCCCATCCTGACCGCCGGCATCGTCGGCATGACGGTGGGCGCGATGACCCTGGGCCTGATCGGCGACCGCATCGGCCGTCGTCCCGCCATCATGCTGGGCCTGGCCCTGTTTGGCCTGTCCACGCTGGCCACGGCCTGGGCTACCGACACCAGCCACATCCTGGTGCTGCGCTTCATCGCCGGCCTGGGCATGGGCGGCTGCACGCCGGTGCTGCTGGCGCTGGCCGCCGAGTACGGCCCGGCTCGCTTACGCGGCGCCATCATGACCGGCGTGCTGCTGGGCCTGCCGGCGGGCGCCATGCTGGGCGGCCTGCTGGCGGCGCGCATGCTGCCCGTCATCGGCTGGGAAGGAATCTTCGTGGTGGGCGGCCTGGCGCCGCTGGCGCTGCTGGCCATCGCCGCCCTGATGCTGCCCGAGTCGCTGTACTTCAAGGCCACGCGCCGCGATCCGGAAAGCCAGCGCTACATCGCGCGGATTCTCTCGACGATATCGAGCCGCAAGCTGGGAGCGGACACGCAGTTCACCGTGCCGGAGGAATCCGTCGCGCGGGCCGGCGTGGGCGCGCTGTTCGCGGACGGCCACGGCGCCAAGACCGTGGCGATCTGGGCGGTGTACCTGTTGAACTGGGTCGCGTGGTTCATGCTGCTGTCGTGGCTGCCCACGGTGCTCAAGGCTGCGGGCCTGCCGGCAGAGCAGGCGCCCATGGGGACGGTCATCGTCAATGCCGTCTTCATCATCTGCGCGATCCCGCTGTCCTTCATGCTGCCGCGCCTCAACACCCGGCGGCTGCTGGGCGGCATGTTCGCGCTGGGCATCGCGGTGGCCGTCGGCCTGAGTCAAGCCGGCGACAACTGGACGCTGGTCTTCATCCTGGTCGGCGCCGCCGGCTTCGGCATAGGCGGACAGCAGATCGCGCTGAATTACCTGGTCGTGGGCGCTTACCCCACCGCCTTGCGCGCCACCGCCACCGGCTGGGCCATCGGCATGGGGCGCGCGGGAGCTATCGCAGGTTCGGCCATCGGCGGCAGCTTCCTGGCCTGGGGCGGGCCTTCGGGATTTTTCATCGCGCTGGCCATCCCCCTGGCGGTCGCGGCGCTGGCGGTATTGAGCCTCAAGCTCAAGCATGCGCGGCCCGAGGGCGCGCTGTCCGCGGCGCATTGATACGGCAAAGGACGACACAAGCATGAACACACATCTACGTTTCGAGGGCCAGGTGGCCCTGGTCACCGGCGCGGCCCAGGGCGTGGGCCGGGCAACGGCCCGGCGCCTGGCGGCCGAAGGCGCGCACGTGGTCGTGGTGGACCGGGCCGAGGAGCAGGGCGCCGCCGTGGCCGAGGAAATCCGGGCCGCGGGCGGACGCGCCAGCTTTGCGCAGGCCGATCTGGAAACCCATGCGGGCGCGCAGTCCATGGTGCGGGCCGCGCTGGCAATCAATGGCCGCATCGACGTGTCGGTGCACAACGTGGGCGGCACGATCTGGACCCGGCCGTTCTGGGAGTATTCGCCCGAGCAGATGCAGCGCGAGGTCAACCGGTCGCTGTGGCCCACGCTCTGGTCCTGCCGCGAAGTCATACCGGTGATGCGGGCGCAGGGCGCGGGCGCCATCGTCAACGTGGGGTCGAACGCCACGCGCGGCATCTACCGCGTGCCCTACTCGGCCTCCAAGGGTGGCGTGCACGCGGCCACCGTCTGCATGGCGCTGGAGCTGGCGAAGTCCGGCGTGCGCGTCAATTGCGTGTCGCCGGGCGCGCTGGACAACGGCGTGCGCGCCATCCCGCGCCATCATGAGACGCCCTCCGCGCAGGAGACCGCCTGGGTGGGCGAGATGTATGCCTCCTGCCTGCGCGACACGCCGCAGGACCGCCTGGGCCAGGCCGAAGAGGTGGCAGCGGCGATCTGCTTCATGGCCGCGCCCGAGGCGTCCTATATCACCGGGCAGATCATGTATGTGGCGGGCGGTGACATAGGCTGAATGGGCCGAGCCGCCAGGGGCCGGTTCAGCCTGTTGCCGCAGGTCTGGCTGCCTGGCTCCGCATCAGCCGTCGGGGCGGCTGGCCGCCAGCCAGTCCAGGAAATCGCGGCCTGGCCCTTGGTCGCGCGCGATTGCTCCTATGGGCTGGAACGAGCCCGGCGATTCGATCGGCACGCGCTGGAAGTGCCCATGCTGCATGTACCAGTTGCCCAGGGTCTGCGGCACCATCGCCAGGGCCTCCTGGGCCTGCATGACGGCGATGAGCAGCGGCATCGGCGGGGCAGCGCTGCTTAGCCTGCACAGCCGGGGCACCACGCCGGCGCGTTCGAAAAACGCCTTAAACACCGCGTGGATGGCCAGTTCCGGCCGGGGCTCGATCCATAGCTGCGAGGCCACCTGCGCCAGCGTGGGCGCGCCGTCGGGCGCCAGCAGCGGGTGGCCGGCGGCGGCCACGATCACCGCTGCGTCGTCTTGCAGCGGCACGAATTCCAGGCCGGCGGGCACCGCTTCCGGGCGCCGGCACAGCAGCATGTCCAGGCTGCCGCCAGCCGCCTGCGGCAGCAACTGCTCGCGGCTGCCTTCGACGACCTCCACTTGCAGTCCCGGCCGCGCCTTCAGGTAGGCGGGCAGGCGTTCGGCCAGCAGCCCGCCGCTGGCCGCGGGAATGGCGCCCAGGCGCAGGTAGCCGGTGGCGCCCTGACGCAGGGCCGCCACCGAGTCCGTGGAAGCGCGCAGCGTTGTCAGCATGCTGCGGGCGCATTCCGCCATGAGCTGGCCGCTGCGCGTGGTGCGCATGCCGCGGGCGTGGCGCTCGAACAGCTTTACGCCCAGCAGGTCCTCGATGTCGGCCAGCGCATGGGTGGCCGCAGGCTGGCTCAGGCCGATATGGCTGGCCGCCTGCTGGATGCTGCCCAGGTCGGCGATGCTGGCGAGCAATTGCAGATGGCGCAGGCGGCCCTTGGCGAGCAGGCGGGACAGCAGGGTGGCGGGGGCGACGTCCATGGCGCGGGCAAGATTGATATTCAAAATATGAATATATCTACCCATTAATGTATTTGAAATAAGGATATGCCCTGGACACAATGCAGCGATCCCGTTCATTGCTTCCGTTCCCCAGGAGTGGCTGGTCCATGAAGTCCCGTCTGCTGCACGCGCTGGTTTGCGCCGTAACTTTCAGTGTTTCGTCCCTGGCCGCCGCCCAGGGCGCCTATCCTTCCCAGCCCCTGCGGCTGATCGTGCCATTTGCGCCTGGCGGATCCACGGATGCGCTGGCGCGCGCGGTGGCCGAGGGCTTGCGCAAGGAACTGGGCCAGAGCGTGGTGGTGGAGAACCGCGCTGGCGCGGGCGGCCTGCTCGGCACCGAGGCGGTAGCCCGGGCCGAGCCCGACGGCTACACGCTGGGCATGGCCACGGTCAGCACCATGGCCGTCAATCCCTTGCTATACGGCACCAAGCGCGTCGACCCGCAGACGCAATTGAAGCCGGTGGCGTCGGTGGCGACGGTGCCGGTCGTATGGATGGTGAATCCGGCGTTTCCGGCGCAGGATTTCGCGCAATTCCTGGCCGAGCTGCGCGCCCATCCGGGCAAGTATTCCTATGGTTCGCCCGGCGTGGGCTCGCTGGGCCATCTGAACCTGGCGGCCATGAATGCCGACCTGAAGGTCGACGTGCTGCACGTGCCGTACCGCGGCATGGGGCCGGCGCTGACCGCCGCGGTGGGCGGCGAGGTGCAGGTGCAGCAGGACCAGTACGCCTCCGCGCAATCGCTGGTCAAGGCCGGCAAGCTGCGCGCCATCGCCGTGTCGGCGCCGGCCCGGATGCCCGACATGCCGGAACTGCCGACCATGACCGAACTCGGTTATCCGCAACTGAACGCGCTGGGCCAGACCTGGTTCGGGCTGGTCGTGCCCGCAGGCACGCCGGATGCCGTGGTGCAGCGCCTCAATGAGGCGGCGGTGCGCGCGCTGGCGGACCCGGCGCTGGTGCAGCGCCTGGCGGGCATGGGCGCGCAGGCCGATGCCGGCACGCCGCAGGCCTTCGCCGAACGCATCGCGCAGACGCTGGCCGCCAATCGCAAAATCATTGAAACTGCCGGCATCAAGCTCGACGAGTGACCTGACCGGTATTTCCCCGCCATTACAGCCACAGGAGAGACAATGGGTGCCATCGAAAAACTTGCGCCGTTCATCGACGCGCGCAGCGAGCGCTACGCGGAACTGAGCGACCGCATCTGGAGCCTGGCCGAACTGCGCTACGACGAACACAAGTCCGCCGAGCTGCACATCGCGATGCTGGAGGAAGCAGGCTTTCGCGTCACGCGTGACGCCGCCGGCATTCCCACCGCCTTCGTGGCGGAGGCGGGCAGCGGCGGGCCTGTGATCGGCATCCTGGGCGAGTACGACGCGCTGTCGGGCCTGAGCCAGGAAAGCGGCGCCTACGCCTGCCAGCCTTCGCCGGAAACGCCGAACGGCAATGGCCACGGCTGCGGCCACCACCTGCTGGGCACCGCCGCGCATTTCGCCGCGGTGGCAGTGAAGGAATTCCTGGAGGCCAACGGCCTGCCCGGCACCATCCGCTTCTATGGCTGTCCGGCGGAAGAGGGAGGCTCGGGCAAGACCTTCATGGCGCGCGCTGGCCTGTTCGATGACCTGGACGCGGCGCTGACCTGGCACCCCGCATCGCACACTGGCATCTTCCACCAGTCCTCGCTGGCCAACATCCAGGCTTACTTCCGCTTCCGCGGCATCGCGGCGCACGCGGCGAACTCGCCGCACCTGGGCCGCAGCGCGCTGGACGCGGTCGAACTGATGAACGTGGGCGTGAACTACCTGCGCGAACACATGGTGCCGGATGCGCGCGTGCACTACGCCGTGACCAATAGCGGCGGCATTTCGCCCAACGTGGTGCAGGCCCGCGCCGAGGTGCTGTACCTGGTGCGCGCGCCGATCAATTCGCAGGCCTCCGAACTGTACGAGCGGGTGCAGAACGTGGCGCGCGGCGCGGCGCTGATGACGGGCTGCGAACTGGAAATCGTGTTCGACAAGGCCTGCTCGAACTACATCCCCAACGGCGTGCTCAACCAGATCATGTACGCCAACATGCAGTCTTTGCAGGGGCCGGATTACAGTGCGGGCGAACAGCAGGCCGCGCGCCGCATGTGGGACTCGATTTCCGCGGACGACATCGACAACGCCGGCAAGAATCTGGGCGCGGTGCTGCGCAATCCCACGCCGCTGTTCACCGGCGTGGCGCCGTACGAACCCGGCAAGGCCGAGATCACCTATGGCTCAACCGACGTGGGCGACGTGAGCTGGGTCACGCCCACGGCGCAATGCTGGGGCGCCTGCTATGCCTACGGCACGCCGTTCCATTCCTGGCAGATGGTGGCGCAGGGCAAGCTGTCCATGGCGCACAAGGGCATGGTGCACGCGGCCAAGATCATCGCGGCGACCGCCGCCGATCTGTACACGCAACCCGAGGCGCTGGCGCGCGCCAAGGAAGAACTGATGGAGACGCGCCGGGGGCAACCCTACGTCTGCCCGATTCCGGCCGAGGTGCTGCCCTCGTTCATGCGTCAATAGGAAGGACCCCCACGCCGCGCGCGCTACGCGCGCTTGCTGCCCCCCGCGGGGGGCAGCGCCGCCTTAGGGCGGCCTGGAGACGGCGCGGGCCTCAAGCTACATGCGATTTCAGGCCGGCAGGGACGGCGCGTATTGCGCGTCCGAGTTGACCTTGGCGTGGAATTCCACCACCTTGCGCACCACCTTGACGGGATCGTCTTCGATGATGAAGAGGTCCAGGTCGTGCGCGCCTATCATGCCGTTGGCCAGCACCTGGCCGCCCAGCCATTCGACCAGGCCGGACCAGTACTCGCTGCCCACCAGCACGATGGGAGCGGGCGGGACCTTGCCCGTCTGGATGAGCGTCAGCGCTTCGAAGAGTTCATCCAGGGTGCCGAAACCGCCAGGCATCGCCACATAGGCGAAGCTGTGCATGAAGAAGGTTGCCTTGCGCGAGAAAAAATACTCGAATGACAGGCTGATGGTTTGGTATTCGTTGTTGTGCGCTTCGTGGGGCAGGCTGATGTTCAGCCCGATGCTGGTGCCGCCTGCCTCGAACGCGCCCTTGTTGGCTGCCTCCATGATGCCGGGACCGCCGCCGGCGATCACCGCGAAACCCGCATCCGCCAGAGCAGCTGAAATGGCGATGGTGGTTTCATAGTGGGGGGAATTACGGCTGACTCGCGCACTGCCGAAGACGCTGACAGCAGGCCCGATGTTCGCGAGCTTGTCTGCCGCCGTCCGTATCTCTGACATAATCAGCGGAATTTGTTTGTTGGCGGGTGTTTCCGCAGCTATTGCCATATCTGCCTTTGTAACCATGAAAAAAACCTTATTACTGGTCGACGGTTCAAGTTACTTGTACCGCGCTTTCCACGCTATGCCTGATTTGCGCAACGCGCAAGGCGAACCCACGGGGGCGCTTTACGGCGTGGTGAATATGCTGCGCAAACTTGTCTCTGATCATAAGGCAGAGTATGCCGCATGTATTTTCGATGCCCGCGGCAAGACCTTCCGGGACGATCTCTACCCGGAGTACAAATCGCACCGCCCGCCCATGCCGGAAGACCTGGCGGCGCAGATCGAGCCCATCCACCGCGCGGTGCGCGCGCTGGGCTGGCCGGTGCTGGCCATTGAAGGGGTCGAGGCCGACGATGTGATCGGCACCCTGGCCAAGCGCGCCGCCGAGCACGACGTGCACACCATCGTGTCCACCGGCGACAAGGACCTGGCGCAGCTGGTCAACAGCCACGTCACCCTGGTCAACACCATGACCGGGGAAGTGCTGGACGAGGCCGGCGTGGTCAACAAGTTCGGCGTGCCGCCCGACCGCATCGTGGATTACCTGATGCTGGTGGGGGACGCAGTGGACAACGTCCCTGGCGTGACCAAGGTGGGTCCCAAGACGGCGGTCAAATGGCTTACGGAATTCGGCTCGATTGACAAGCTGGTTGAAGGCGCGGAAGACATCAAGGGCGTCGCCGGCAGCAATCTGCGCGAGGCCATTCCGAATTTCCCGCTGACGCGCCAATTGCTGACCGTGAAGTACGACTGCGACCTGGCCGGCCACGTGGATGCGGTGGACGACCTGACGCCGCGCCCGCGCGACGAGGCGACGCTGACCGAGCTCTACGAGCGCTACGGTTTCCGCACCTGGCTGCGCGACCTGACCGGCGACGCTGAACGCGTACCGGCGGGCGATGCCCGCGTCGCGCACGAGGCGCCTGCCGCGCCCGTGGAGCTGGACTATCAGATCCTCTCCGACTGGGCCGCGTTCGACGCCTGGATGGAAAAGCTGAAGGACGCGCCGCTGGTCGCGGTGGATACCGAGACCACTTCGCTGGATGAAATGCAGGCGCGGATGGTGGGCATGTCGCTGACGGTGTCGCCCGGCGTGGCGTGCTACATCCCGGTCGCGCACCGCGGCCCGGACAACGCGCCGCAGTTGCCCAAGGCCGAGGTCCTGGCGCGCCTGAAGCCCTGGCTGGAGGACGCTACGCGCGCCAAGCTGCTGCACCACGCCAAGTACGACGCGCACGTGTTCGCCAACGAAGGCATCAAGCTGGCCGGCATTACCGAAGACACGATGCTGCAGGCCTATGTGCTGGAATCGCATCGCGGCGTCGGGTTGAACGACCTGGCCCAGCGCTACCTGGGCCGCAGCGGCGTGTCCTACGAGGACCTCTGCGGCAAGGGCGCCAAGCAGATCGGCTTTGACGAAGTGGCGGTGGACAAGGCCGGCCACTACGCCGCCGAGGACTCGGACTTCACCTTGCAGCTGCATCAGGTGCTGCGCCCCATGGTGGCGGCCGACGAAGGGCTTAACCGCATCTACCTGCTGGAAATGCAGGTGTCTGAGGTGCTGACCACGGTCGAACGCAATGGCGTCAAGGTGGATGCCGCGGAACTGGGGCGCCAGAGCCATAAGCTGGGCCAGGAAATGCTGCAGCTCGAGCAGAAGGCCTATGAACTGGCCGGCCAGCCCTTCAACCTGAATTCCCCCAAGCAGCTGGGCGAGATCCTGTTCGGCCGCATGCAGCTGCCGGTGGTCCGCAAGACCGCCAGCGGCGCGCCGTCCACCGACGAAGAAGTGCTGAGCAAGCTGGCGCAGGATTACCCGCTGCCGCAAGTGCTGCTGGAATACCGCGGCCTGTCCAAGCTGAAGTCCACCTACACGGACAAGCTGCCGCGCATGATCAACCCGAACACCGGACGGGTACACACGCATTATTCGCAGGCTGCGGTCATCACCGGCCGCCTGGCTTCGTCCGATCCCAACCTGCAGAACATCCCGGTGCGCACCGAAGCCGGCCGGCGCGTGCGCGAGGCGTTCATTGCCGAGCAGGGCATGCTGCTGTCGGCCGACTATTCCCAGATCGAGCTGCGCATCATGGCGCACGTGTCGGACGACGCCAATCTGCAGCGCGCCTTCGAGGCGGGCGAGGACATCCACCGCGCCACGGCCTCCGAAGTTTTCGGCGTGTCGCTGGAGGACGTCTCCACCGAGCAGCGCCGCGCCGCCAAGGCGATCAACTTCGGCTTGATCTACGGCATGGGGGTGTTCGGCCTGGCGTCCAACCTGGGCATCACGCGCGATGCCGCGCAGGCCTACATCGACCGCTATTTCGCCCGCTATCCCGGCGTGGCGATGTACATGGACGACACCCGCCGCCGCGCGCGCGAACAGGGCTATGTGGAAACCGTCTTCGGACGCCGCCTGCAACTGCCGGAAATCCGCGGCGCTTCGGGCCCGCGCCGCCAGGGGGCCGAGCGCGCCGCCATCAACGCGCCGATGCAGGGCACGGCGGCCGACCTGATCAAGATGGCCATGATCGCGGTGCAGGACTGGCTGGAAGCGGAAAAGCTGCAGACGCGCATGATCATGCAGGTGCACGATGAACTGGTGCTGGAAGCGCCGGACGCCGAACTGGAACTGGTCAAGGAAGCATTACCGCGCCTGATGTGCAATGTGGCGACCCTGCGCGTGCCGCTGGTGGCCGAGGTGGGCATGGGCAAGAACTGGGAGCAGGCCCACTAAGGCCGGGACCCTCCTGTCCCCGGGACACTTGGGCCGCCTGCGGGCGGCCCATTTCCGTTTTCGGTATTGAAACAATATAATGTTGCGCTTCCCCGCCTAAAACACGTCCCCCAAATGTTGCTGCTCTGGATTTTGCTCGCCACCGTTACCGGCGGGCTCATCGCTGTCCTGGTCGCCAGTTGGCTGGCCTACAAGGTCTTCGCGCAATATCTGCACCACATGGTCAGCCTGTCGGTGGGGGTGCTGCTGTCGGTGGCCCTGCTGCATCTGCTGCCCGAGGCGTTCGAGACCGGGGTGGGCGACGCCCATGTGCTGTTCGGCCTGATGCTGGCGTCGCTGATCGGCTTCTTCGTCCTGGAGAAGATTGCCTTGCTGCGGCACAGCCATCACCACGAGGGCGACGGCCACCATCACCACAAGGGGCATGACCGTCACGAGGCGGGCCGCGGTGGGGTGCTGATCCTGATCGGCAGCTCGCTGCACAATCTGTGCGACGGCGTGCTGGTGGCCGCGGCTTTCCTGACCGATCCGCTGCTGGGCGTGCTGACCGCGGCGTCCATCATCGTCCATGAAGTGCCGCACAAGCTGGGCGACTTCGTGGTGCTGCTGAACGCCGGCCTGGCGCGCCGCCGCGCGTTCTCGCTGATTCTCTTCACCAGCTTGTGTTCAGCCGTGGGCGGCATAATAGGGTACTTCGTGCTGCAGCAGGCGCAAGAATGGGTGCCGTATGTCCTGGTGGTTGCGGCCAGCAGCTTCCTTTACATCTCGGTGGCCGATCTGATGCCGCAGATGCACGAACGGGTATCCCTGGCCGATGCCGTCCCGCAGTTGCTGCTGGTCGGCGTGGGCGTGGCGCTGATCTACAGCGTCACCACGGTGATGCACCACGGGCATGACCACGACGCCGAAGCAGGCCGTGGCGCGCCGCAAGTGGAGCATGTCCACCGGCACTAGGATCGGCGCGAGGCCATGCAGGCGCTGGCGGGATATCCGGCTTGGTTGATCATCCCTACACAGGAGTTCTTCATGAGTTTTTCCGCCGCAGCCGGCAATGTCGCCCCCACCGTGATCCACACGGACACCCAGGGGCTGGTCCACGGGGATTTCAAGCTGCCCGTGGCCGACGGCACGATCGCCGCCTATTACGCCGCGCCCGAAGGCCAGCGCGACCTGCCCATCGTGCTGGTGGTGCAGGAAATCTTCGGCGTGCACGAGCACATCAAGGACCTGTGCCGCCGGGTCGCCAAGGCCGGCTACCTGGCCGTGGCCGCCAATCTCTACCAGCGCCAGGGCGACGCCTCGGTCTACACCGACATTCCGAAACTGATCGCAGAGCTGGTCAGCAAGGTGCCGGACGAACAGGTGTTTGCCGACCTGGACGCCAGCGTCGCCTGGGCGGCCGAGCACGGCGGCGACCCCAAGCGCGTGGCAGTGACGGGCTTCTGCTGGGGCGGCCGCCTGACCTGGATGTACGCCACGCACAACCCCGACGTGAAGGCCGCCGTGGCCTGGTACGGCAAGCTCAGCGTGGGCCATGGTCCGCTGATCAAGCGCGTTGCCTTCGACGTGGTCAACGAGCTGCACGCGCCGGTGTTGGGCCTGTATGGCGGCAAGGACGCCAGCATTCCGCTGGCCGACGTCGAAACCATGAAGGCCAAGCTGGCCGCCGGCAACGACAACGCCAGGCGTTCTGAGTTCGTGGTGTACCCGGAAGCCGACCACGCTTTCCTGGCGGACTACCGCGCCAGCTACAAGGCCGAGGCGGCGCAGGACGGCTGGAAGCGCATGCTGGATTGGTTCAAGCGGTACTTGTAGGAGCGTAGCAGGGGGGACGAAAGCGCCTCTTGCCGCGATTTGAAAAAGCCGACCTCGCGGGTCGGCTTTTTTCTTTTTCTCAGTTCCCTGCCTCGCGCAGGCGGCTGGGCAGCAGCTCGCCGTGGCGCGCCAGCAAGGGGTAGGCGGCCGCGCCCACCAAGTGGGAATTGATGCCCTTCATGTCGCGCAGGATATCCAGGTAGAGCGCGCCCACTTCGGCCGCGTCGACCTCGCCCGCCTTGATCTTCTGCAGGTGGGTATCCGCCGCATGGGTTTCGATCGAGCGGAAGCGCGCCTTCTCGCCCGCCAGCGCGCGGGCCTGGCGCAGGTCGTCGTTGACGAACAAGGCTGCGGCGGTGCGCTGGTTGGCGATGAGCTGGCCCAGCGTGTCGTCCAGGCTGGCGCGCTGCTCGGGCGAAAACATCCAGCCCTGCTTGCGCAGCTTGGCGACGTGGCTGAGCAGGCCGTGATGGGCGATGTCGCCGGCATGGCCGATATTGCTGGTGAAGGCGAGGATGTCGTCCAGGCGCTGGATGTCGTCGCGCGTCATGTTTTCCTGGTCCAGGGTGGCCAGGTAGGTGGTGATGGCGTTCTCCAGCTTGTCCAGCGCGGCGTCCAGCTGGCGCGCCTGCACCATGCGGTGGCGGTTGTCGCGCTTGAAGCCGGCGCGGGCGTAGAGCAGCAGGGTTTGCAGCATGTCGGCCATGCGCAGCGCTTCGCGCGCGGCGTTGCCGAGCGCCACGGCCGGCACGTCATGGGCCCATTCGTCCAGGTACTGGGGACGCGACGGGTCGTTCGGATCCGCGCGTTTGGGCAGCCAGCGGGTCAGCAAGGCGGCATAGGGCGTCAGCAGCGGCAGGAACACCAGGGCGATGACGGCGTTGAACAGCGTGTGGAAGTTGGCCACGGCGCGGGCCGGGTCGGACGCCAGCTCGCTCATCATCGGCTGCAGGTAGGGCAGCAGGATCAGGCCGGCCAGCACGCCCAGCACCCGCGTCAGCAGGTTGCCCAGCGGCAGGCGGCGGGCGGCCGGGTCGTCGCCGGTCACGCCTTCGATCATGGGGTTGATGGCGGTGCCCAGGTTGGCGCCCAACACCAGCGCGAATGCGACGTGCGGGGCCACCATGTGGTGGCTGGCCAGCGACATGACCAGCACCACCACGGCCACGCTGGAATGCGCCGCCCAGGTGAAGGCGGCCGCCAGCAGCACGGTGGCCACCGGCTGGGTCGACAGCGCGTCCAGGATCATGCCCAGCATGGGCGCGGTCTGGAAGGGCTGGAACAGCTCGACCAACTGGTGCAGCGACAGCAGCAAGAGGCCCAGGCCGATGAAGACGCGGCCCAGGTCGCGCGTGCGCCCCGGCGGATAGCGGCGGAACATCCAGACGCCCGCCAGGATCAGGATGGGGGCGAGCGAGGTCAGGTCGAAGGACAGCAGCTGGACGATGAGCGTGGTGCCGACGTTGGCGCCCAGCATGGCGGCCAGGGCCGGCGCCAGGCCGACCACGCCGCCGGCCGCAAAGCCGGTGATCATCAGGCCGGTGGCGGTGCTGCTCTGCAGCGCGGCGGTAATGCCCAGCCCGGCGGCGAAGGCCCGCAGGCGCGTGCCCAGGGCCTTGCCCAACGCCGCGCCCAGCGCGGCCCCGAAGGCGCGCTGCACGCCTGTTTGGACCATGTGCACGCCCCACAGGAGCAGGGCGACGTAGCCGGCGAAGTCAAGCAGGGTAATAAGTCCGGACATCCTGGCGTGTTTCCATTCTTTTATGACAAGTAATAATTCTGTAATGATCGCATGCGCGGCGCTGGCGGGGGAACCTGTCCCCTCAATACAGCATACGCCTGCCGTGCCTGCTGCGCGCGGACTGGGCTGCGCGTATCATTGCCTCATCCTTCGTAGATGCATTGGAGTGTTGCGTGGCCGTTTCCGTATTCGACCTGTTCAAGATAGGCATAGGCCCGTCTAGCTCCCATACGGTGGGCCCGATGCGGGCTGCCCTGTTGTTCGCGCAAGGCCTGGAACGCGACGGGCTCATGCCCAGCGTGACCTGGGTGCGCGCCGAGCTCTACGGATCCCTGGGCGCCACGGGCAAGGGCCACGGCACCGACAAGGGCGTGCTGCTGGGCCTGATGGGCGAAGCGCCCGATACCGTCGACCCTGCCGCCATCGCCGGCATGATCGCGTCGGTGCGCGCCAGCCGCCAGTTGCCGCTGCTGGGACGCCATCCGGTTCCCTTCGTGGAAAAGGAACACATGATGTTCTACCGCCGCGAAGCCATGGCGGAGCATCCTAACGGCATGAAGTTTCATGCGTTTGACGCCAATGGCGAATCGCTGCGCGAAGCCCGCTACCTGTCGGTGGGCGGCGGCTTCGTGGTGACGGCCGGCGCCTCCAACAGTCAGGTCATCGCCGCGCACGACCAGTTGCCGTTCCCGTTCCGCATGGGGCGCGAGCTGATGTCCATGTGCCGCGAGAACGGCTTGTCGGTGGCGCAGCTGATGATGAAAAACGAGCTGACCTGGCGCGACGAGGCCGAGGTGCACGCCGGCCTGGACCGCATCTGGCAGGTGATGCAGGACTGTGTGTCGCGCGGCTGCGGCATCAACTATCCCGAGGCCGACGGCGAGCTACCCGGCCCCCTGCGCGTGCGCCGCCGCGCGCCCGAGCTGTACCGCAACCTGACGCAGCGCGCCGAGCGCACGCTGTCCGATCCCCTGTCCGTGATGGACTGGGTCAATCTGTACGCGATGGCGGTCAACGAAGAGAACGCCGCCGGCGGGCGCGTGGTGACGGCGCCGACCAACGGCGCGGCCGGCATCATCCCCGCCGTGCTGCACTACTACGACCGCTTCGTGCCCGGCTCCAATCGCGAGGGCGTGCGCGATTTCCTGCTGACGGCGGCGGCCGTGGGGCTGCTGTACAAGTACAACGCCTCGCTGTCGGGCGCCGAGGTCGGCTGCCAGGGCGAAGTCGGCGTGGCTTGTTCGATGGCGGCGGGCGGCCTGGCGGCGGCCCTGGGCGGCACGGTCGAACAGGTCGAGAACGCGGCCGAGATCGGCATGGAGCACAACCTGGGCCTGACCTGCGACCCGGTCGGCGGCCTGGTCCAGATCCCCTGTATCGAGCGCAACGCCATGGCCTCCATCAAGGCCGTCAACGCCGCCCGCATGGCGCTGCGCGGCGACGGCCAGCATTACGTGTCGCTGGATTCCGTCATCAAGACCATGCGCGAAACCGGCGCCGACATGAAGACCAAGTACAAGGAAACCGCGCGCGGCGGGCTGGCGGTGAACATTGTCGAGTGCTGAGGGCACGGGGTGACGACGATGCGGGAGGGCGAGCGGCTGTCATGGCCTCGGGGTTCCTTTCCGAAGCAAGGGAAGAACGCAGGCCGGGGAGGAAATGGCAAACGGCACGCCTGCAGGCTGCAGCTGGCCGCTGTCCGGGTCGATGCGCAGGCAGGAAATGCGGTGCTCGTCCTGGCTGGCGACCAGCAGGAAGCCGCCGTCCGGGGTGATGGCGGCGTCCCGCGGGGTGCGCCCGCCGGCGGGCCACAAGCCTATCGGCTCAAGCCAAGGGGCGGATTCCAATAGCCGAAATCCTGCGATGCTGTCGTGGCCGCGGTTGGTCGCGTAGAGCCAGCGTCCGCTCGGATGCAGGCAAAGCGCGGACGCGGAGTTGGCGTTGCGCCAATCTGCCGGCAGCGTGCCGATCCGGGCGAGCGCGTGTGCATGGGGATCGCGTGCCGTGGGCAGTTGAACGACGCTCACGCTATTGGACAGTTCGTTGAGCACGAAGGCGCGGGTACCGGCCGGATTCAGCCGCAGGTGGCGCGGCCCGGAACCTGGACCTATCTGCACCTGCAGGTCCGGGAGCAGATCCAGCGCGGCGCCCCGCAAGGCATGGCGGGCGACGCTGTCGGTACCCAAGTCACACAGGTAGACCGCATCGCCGGACGGGGTCGGCTGGGCGCAATGCACATGGGGGCTCGCCTGGCGGTCGCTGCGCGGACCGCTGCCATGGCGCACGATGATGTCGGGCGGGGCGCTGGGCAACCCCTGTCCGTCGAGCCGGTAGCTCAGGACTTCGCCGCTACCATAGTTGGATACGAAGAGGCGGTCCGCCGCAGGGGTCAGGCTGATGTGGCAAGGGCTGGCGCCAGGGGTAGGCACATTGAGCAAATGCCGCAGCGTGGCCGCGTCGTCGACCGCGTAGACGTCGATGCTGGCGCCTACTTCCTGCTCGCTCACGCCATACAGCAAGCCGAGGGACGCGGAATGGCACAGGTAAGAGGGATTGACGCCATGGCTGTCCACCTGCAATTCACGCAGCGTGGCCGTCGCGGCGTCGAACCTCAGCAAGTGGATGCCGCGCCCTATGCCGTGCACATGCGGCATCGGCCGCGTATACGTGCCCACGGCAACCAGCCAGCTGCCCGTTCCGCGGGCCGGGGAGCGCGTACTCGATTCAGCCACGGTCTGCCCTCGACATCACGTCTATCCATACAGCCAGGACCGGCGCCAGGCCCCTGAAATTATGCGCCCACCCCATTGAAGCAGGAATGTCTGATCGTTAGTCCTCTTCGGGGTCTGCCTCGCATCCTGGGGGCCTTTTTTTGGCCGGAGCCGGAAAAGACGATGGCCCGCGCAAGCGGGCCATCGAGTCAGGGCTGCAGGGCGCGAGGCCCGTCTGAGCGCAAGGCTTAGATCACGCGCGCGTTCTGCAGCGCGGCGATGCGGGCCGGAATCGGCGGGTGCGAGGCGAACATGGCGGCCAGGCCGCCCTTGCCGGTGATGCCCGAGGCCTCGAAGGACTTGGGCAGTTCGCCCGGCTCCAGGCCGCCGAGGCGGGCCAGGGCGCGGATCATGGGTTCGCGGGCGCCCATCAGGTGGGCCGAGCCGGCGTCGGCGCGGTATTCGCGCTGGCGCGAGAACCAGGCCACGATGATCGAGGCCAGGACGCCGAAAATGATCTCACAGACCAGTACGGTGATGTAGTAGCCCGGGCCGATGCCGCGTTCGTTCTTGAACACCACGCGGTCGATGAAGTAGCCGACCACGCGCGCCAGGAACACGACGAAGGTGTTCACCACGCCCTGGATCAGGGTCAGCGTGACCATGTCGCCGTTGGCGATGTGGGCGACTTCGTGGGCCAGCACGGCGGCGACTTCTTCTTCGCTCATGCTTTCCAGCAGCCCGGTGGACACGGCGACCAGGGAGTCGTTCTTGAACGCGCCGGTGGCGAAGGCGTTGGGCGCGCCTTCATAGATGGCGACTTCCGGGCGGCCGATGCCGGCGCGGTCGGCCAACTGGTGCACGGTGTCGACCAGCCAGGCTTCGCGCTGGTTGCGCGGCGAGTTCGGGTCCAGCACCTGGGCGCCGGTGCTCCACTTGGCCATGGGCTTGCTGATCAAGAGCGAGATGATCGCGCCGGTGAAGCCCACCACGACCGAGAAGATCAGCAGGGCGTTGAGGTTCAGGCCGTTGGCGGTGATGTAGCGGTCCACGCCCAGGATGCGCAGCGTGGCCGACAGCACGAGCATGACGGCCAGGTTGGTCAGGACGAACAAGACAATGCGTTTCATGTTTTTTGTGTTCCTCTGCGAGCAGGATATGCCGGGATTCGACACTGCTGCGGCCCGCCAGTTCCCCGACTCGCGGCGCCGCTTCCGGTGACGGAGAGTATAGTATCGCTTTCCCTTATTCCTCCTCACTTTTCCCTTAGCGTAGACCCCCCATGCAGGCACTTTGGATGTTGCTGGCGTCCGCCATGTTCGCCATCATGGGTTCGTTCGTGAAGCTCGGCACCGAGCATGGCGCCTCGCTGCCGCAAGTGGTGCTCTTTCGCGGACTGCCGTCGGTCATCCTGCTGCTGATCTGGGCCCGCGCCGGCCGCCAGTCCATCATTCCCGTTAGCTGGAAACTGCACCTGTGGCGCAACCTGTCTGGCGTCACGTCGATGTGGCTGGGCTTTTTCGCCATCGCCCATCTGCCCCTGGCCACGGCCACCAGCCTGAATTACACCGCGCCGCTGTTCATCGCCTGTTGGATGCTGGGCTGGGGCGGGGCGCAGCGCGACCCCGTGCGCATTATGGCGGTGGCGCTGGGGTTCCTGGGCGTGATCGCGGTCCTGCGGCCCAGCATCAACGAAGACCAGTGGCTGGCCGCCTTGCTGGGAATGACCGCCGGCGCCATGTCGGCCATCGCCATGATGCAGATCCGCCAACTGGGCCGGGTCGGGGAACCCGAGTGGCGTACCGTGCTGTTCTTCTCCGTGGCCGTGTGCGTGTCCAGCCTGGCCGGACTGCTGTTCGAGGGCTGGGGCTACGCCGACTGGACCGGCTATCTGTCGCTGCTGGGCGTGGGTGTGACGGGGCTTTTCGGGCAGCTGGCCATGACCCGGGCCTTCGGCCTGGGGTCGGCGTTGCTGACCGCGGCACTGCAGTACAGCACCATCATCTTCGCGGCCTTGCTGGGCATGGGTATCTGGGGCGAGCAGCTGGACGCCTTGGCCTGGGCCGGGATGGGCCTGATCATTTTCGCGGGCCTGCTGTCGATATGGCGCACCATGCGCGATCCCAAGCCGGCCTGACCCGCGACAGCTACGCACCATTACAGGAGCACACCGAATGACGATGACCCTGATTTCCGCCGCCGACCTGGCCGCGCGCCTGGATGCGCCCGATGTGCGCGTGTTCGATGTGCGCCACGACCTGAGCAACCACGCGGCGGGCCGTCAGGCCTATGACGCCGGCCATATCCCCGGCGCCCGCTACCTGGACCATGAAACCGAGCTGTCCGCGGCCCGCACCGGCAAGAACGGCCGCCATCCCTTGCCCTCGCGCGGCGAATTCGGCGCGTTGATGGCCGCGCATGGCGTCACGCCCCAGACCCTGGTGGTGGCCTACGACGCCAGCGGCGGCATGTACGCCGCGCACCTGTGGTGGATGCTGCGTTGGCTGGGACACGATCAGGTGGCCGTGCTGGATGGCGGCTGGCAGGCGTGGACCGCGGCCGGACTGCCGACCACGACCGAAGCCGCGGCCGCCGTGCGCGCGGGCGATCCGGTCGAGCCGGGTGCCTCACTGGCGGGTTCGGTAAACGCCCAGGCGGTGCTGGACAATATTTCCCGCCAGGCTTTCACCGTGATCGATGCGCGCGCGGCCAACCGCTACCGCGGCGAGGTCGAGCCCATGGACCCGGTGGCAGGCCACATTCCGGGCGCGCTGAACCGCCCCAACGGCGAGAACCTCCAGGCCGACGGCCGCTTCAAGCCCGCCGCGCAATTGCGCGAGGAATTCGCCAGCCTGCTGGACGGCCGCGATCCCGCAGCCATCGTGCACCAGTGCGGCTCGGGCATTACGGCCTGCCACAATCTGCTGTCGATGGAGATCGCCGGCTTGTCAGGGTCGCGCCTGTACCCGGGCTCCTGGAGCGAGTGGTGCAGCGACCCGGCCCGGCCGGTGGCCACGGGCGCGTAGGTTCTGCAGGCCGGGGCGCAACGCCCCGGCTTTCTTGCCGCAAGCCGCCGGGACTTTGCGGGACGGCGCGCCGGGCGGCTTCCTATCGCCTGGACCGGCCGGCGGACTTGGCCGCCTTGGCGTCCGCGAACACTCTCGAGCAGAGAAAATCGACCAGGGCCCGTACCTTGGGCGACGGCTGCTTGCTGGCGGGCCAGAGCACATGGAAGACGTTGGTGCGCTCCGCCTGTCCCGCCAAGACCTGCACCAGGCTTCCATCCGCCAATGGCTCGCGGATGGCGAAGTCCGGCAAGTAGGCTATCCCCAACCCTTGCAGCGCGAAGCAGGCGCGCGTCTCGATGTTGTTGCAGATCATGGAGACGGGCAGCTGCAGTTCTGGTTCGCCTTCGGCTTGCCGCAGCGCCCAGGTCTCCAGCTTGCCGCTGCTGGGAAAGCGGTAGTGCAGGCAGCTGTGATGCAACAGATCGGCCGGCGTCCGGGGCGTGCCCCGGCTGGCCAGATAGGCGGGCGAGGCGACCAGCAGGATTTGGAATGAACCCAGGCGGCGCGCCGACAGGCGGGAGTCGGCCGGTTCGCCCGTGCGTACCACGGCATCGAAGCCTTCTTCAATCACATCCACCATGCGGTCGGTGAAATCCAGATCGAGTTCGATCTCCGGATATTCGCGCATGAACTCGCCCAGTACCGGCAGCACCAGCCCGCTGACCAGCGGCAGGCTGACGCGCAGGCGTCCGCGCGGCGCGCCGGCCGCACGCGACAGTTCCAGCTCGGCCGCCTCGATCTCGGCCAGGATGCGCCGGCTGCGTTCCAGGAACAGCATGCCTTCGGCTGTCAGCGTGACACTGCGCGTGCTGCGGTGGAACAGGCGCACCCCCAGCTTTGCTTCCAGCCGCGCCACGCTTTTGCCGATGGCGGAGGCCGACACGCCGAGCTGCCGGCCGGCGGCGACGAAGCTGCGCGTTTCGGCCACCTGCACAAACACGACAAAGCCATTCAGGCTGTCCATTTCTTTCCTCGATTGCGGACATCTAGTTCCGCATAAGAAGGAAATGTAGCCTACTTTTTCTTTAATTCCGGCGCATCTATTGTCTGGGTTCTCCTGCTTCAACCTAGATGCCACCCATGACAGATTCCGCGTTTTCCTCGCGCCCGCGCCCTGCGCCCGCGCATCCCCCCGCTGCCGCTTGCGATCGCTTGCCGTGGGGCTCCCTGCTGGCGCTGGCCATGGCGGGCTTCATCACGATCCTGACCGAGGCGCTGCCGGCCGGGCTGCTGCCGCAGATGGCGCAGGGCCTGGCCGTGTCCCAGGCCAGCATCGGCCAGACCGTCACCATCTACGCGATCGGCTCGCTGGTGGCGGCGATTCCGCTGGTCGCCGCCACCCGGGGCGTCCGCCGGCGTCCGCTGCTGCTGGCGGCGATCGCCGGGTTCGTGCTGGCCAATACGGTGACCGCGCTGTCATCCGCCTATGTACTGACGATGGCTGCGCGCTTCCTGGCCGGCATGTCGGCGGGGCTGTTGTGGGCCTTGGTGGCCGGCTACGCCGCGCGCATGGTGCCGGCGCACCAGCAGGGCCGCGCAATCGCGGTGGCGATGCTGGGCGCGCCGCTGGCGCTGTCGCTGGGCGTGCCGGCCGGAACCTTGCTGGGCTCGCTGTGGGGCTGGCGCATCGGCTTCGGCATCATGAGCGGGCTGGCGCTCATCCTGATGGTCTGGGTGCGCCTGCGGGTGCCGGACTTTGCGGGACAAACCCGGGGCCGGCAACTGCCGCTACGGCGCGTATTCCTGCTGCCCGGCGTGCGTCCGGTGCTGTTCGCGGTGCTGGCGTTCGTGCTGGCGCACAACATTCTCTACATCTATATCGCGCCATTCCTGGCCTCGGTGGGGATGGCTGCCAGCACCGAACTGGTGTTGCTGGTGTTCGGACTGAGTTCGCTGCTCGGCATCTGGGTGGTAGGAGCGTTGATCGATCGGCATCTGCGGGCGCTGACCCTGGCCTGCATAGCCCTGTTCGGCCTGGCCGCGCTGGCGCTGGGCATCGCGGGCGGCATGCCGGTCATGCTCTATCTGTCTGTGGGCGCCTGGGGCGTGGCGTTCGGCGGCTCGCCGACGTTGTTCCAGACGGCGCTGGCCAAGACGGCCGGCGATGCCGCGGACGTCGCGCAGTCCATGCTGGTGACGGCGTGGAACACGGCCATCGCCGCGGGCGGCGTGGTTGGCGGCGCGTTGCTCGAACGCCTGGGCGTGGCTGCATTCGTGCCAGCCCTGCTGGCGCTGCTGGCGGCGACGCTGGCGGTCGTCTGGGCCGCCAGGACGCACGGTTTTCCCGCCAGCCCTACCAGATGGCAGCCAGCTTGACCCGCCCGGAGACGCTCTCGGCGATCTCCAGGAAGTGATCCAGGGGCGGCGTGGCCAAGCCGGGGACCTTGGCCATGTCGTCCCAGCGCCTCAGGCGGATCGCATCCGGCGCGCCCGGCATGCTCGCAAAATCCACCGCCTGGCCCGCATCGAAACTGCCCCCCTGCAGCGCCAGGCTGCGCTTCGAATCCTCCGAGAGCGACGCTTCATATTGCGGTTCCACATAGCAGAGGTAGCGCTTGGCCTCCACATGCAGCCGGATCGGGTCCAGCACCGCCGGGCCGAACAGGCCGCGCAGGAAGGGCAGCACGAAGTACTGGTGCTTGTCGTCGAGGCCGCGCAGCGTGGGCGTGCCCGGCCGGTCGGCGATAAGGTGGCCCAGGTCGTGCAGCAGGCTGGCGGTGATCAGGTGGGCGCCGGCGCCGTGGCGTTCGGCCAGCGCCGCGGTTTGCAGCGCATGCCGCAGGTGGCTGACGGATTCGCCGTCGTAGGAGCGGTGCCCGCGCTCCAGGAAAATCTGTTCGATATCTTGCAGGGTCAAGGCCATGGTTGTCTCCTGGGTGGCCGCATAGGGGAGGGCGGCGCTCAGCCGGCGGCTGGCGCCATCTCCAGAAAGCGCGCGATCAACTGCACCGGTTGGCGCTCGCGCAGGCAGTACAGGTATTCATGCATCACGATGTCGGCGCCCTCGATGTCCAGGGCCGCCAGTTCGGGATGGGAGGGAATCTCGCGCGAGGGGATCAGGCTGATCCCCAGTCCGCACAGGATGGCCTGGCGGATCGACTCGCGGCTGCCGATCTCCAGCGTGCGGCGCACGGCGACGCCGGCCGCCAGCAAGGCGTCCTCCGTCAGTTGCCGCGTCATAGAGCCGGGTTCGCGCAACAGCAGCGCGTGTTCGGCCAGATCGGCCAGGCGGACCTGGCTGTGGCGCGCCAGCGGATGGCCGCGATGCGCCACCACCCGGATGGGATCGGCGGCGATCATGCGCCGGTACAGGTGCTTGTCATCCATCAGAAAGGATGAGGTGGCAATCTCGATGCGATAGTCATGCAGCGCCTGCAGCATGGTCTGCGAATTGCCGATGGCCAGGGTCAGGTCTATGCCCGGGTAGCGCTGGTTGTAGGCGCGCACCGTATCCATGATGTAGTAGGGGCCGGTGGCGCCGATGCGCAGATTGCCTTCGCGCAGGTCGCTGGCGTCGCGCAGGCGGAAATCGATCTCGGTTTCCTGCTGGACCAGCTTCTCCACCATGGGCATCAGGCTGTGGCCGGCGTCCGACAGGCGCATGCCGCGCCCCTGGCGATGAAACAGTTCGACGCCGTAACGGGACTCCAACTGGCGCAATTGCCCCGTCACCGTGGGCTGGCTGACGCCCAACTGGGCGGCGGCCTTGGTGACGGTGCCGCAGCGGGCCACGGCGTAGAAGGATTTGAGTTCGGCGACAAGCACGGTTTTTTGGGGGCGGAATATGGGCGCAATGCGCAAGACCGCCAGTACACCAAAATAATTTGATGTTTTTATTACTGCATTTGCGCGAAGTGTCATAAACACTCAATACGCGTCTTCCATACTGCCTTCGTTCCCAAACCGGAGGCCCCATGGCCGAACGCGATACCGCATTTCTCTCTGTCAGGCATCTGGTGAAGCGCTTTGGCAGCCATACCGCGCTGTCGGACGTCTCGCTCGACATCCGCGCCGGGGAGCTGGTGTGCCTGCTGGGGCCCTCGGGCTGCGGCAAGACCACCTTGCTGCGCGCCATCGCCGGCCTGGAGCGGCAGGACAGCGGCACCATCGTGCTGTCCGGGCGCGACATCTCGCATGCTGAACCGCAGGCGCGCGACTACGGCATCCTGTTCCAGTCGTATGCGCTGTTTCCCAATCTGACCGTGGCCCAGAACGTGGCCTACGGCCTGAGCGGCAAGCGCGCGCACCGCAACCACGTCGCCAACCGCGTCGAGGAAATGCTGACGCTGGTCGGGCTGGCCGGCGCGGCCGACAAATATCCGGGACAGATTTCCGGCGGGCAGCAGCAGCGCGTGGCCTTGGCGCGCGCGCTGGCGCCGTCGCCGTCGCTGTTGCTGCTGGACGAGCCCATGTCGGCGCTGGACGCCCGCGTCCGCGAGCATCTGCGCATCGAACTGCGCGCCCTGCAGAAGCGCCTGTCCATCACCACGCTGATGGTCACGCATGACCAGGAAGAGGCCATGGTGATGGCCGACCGCATCGCCGTCATGAATGGCGGCATCATCGAGCAATACGGCACGCCGCGGGAACTCTACCGCCAGCCCGGTTCGGCCTTCATCGCCGATTTCGTGGGCGAGGCGAACTGGCTGCCGTTCGAACGCCTGGATGCGCACCGCGCCCGCGTCGGACGCCAGGAGCTGGCCGTGGACGAGGCGCTGGACGCCGCCAGCGGCAAGCTGTTCGTGCGGCCGGAAGCGGTGCGCGTCAGCACCGCTCGGCCGGAGCAGCCGAATGCCATGCTGGCCGACGTGCTCGACGGCGTGTTCCTGGGCCGAGGCTATCGCTTGGCCTTGCGCCTGGAAGGGGTGCCCGGCAGCACGGTGCATTCCATCGTGTCCCCCGAAATTGGAGACGCCCTGCTGGGCCCTCACGCCGCCAGCCGCTGCTGGGTGGAGCTACCGCGCCATGCGATACGCGCCTACGCTTGATCCCGCCATGAACCGTTCCTCCACCACGGCCGCCCCGGCCCCAGCCAGCATCGCGGCGCCTGCGCCGATGCTGGGCCGCCGTCCGCTGCCGGCCTGGATCGGTGCCCTTGGCTTCGCCACCGGACAGGGCGCCCTCGCGCTGGGCCTGCTGCTGTTCCTGGCGCTGCCGCTGGCCGCGATCCTGATCCGGTCGGTGACCGACAGTGACGGCGCCTGGGCCGGGCTGTCGGTGCTGGCGGACATCATCGGCGGCGACGGCTTCATGTCCATGGTCGCGCGCAGCCTCGCGGTAGGCGTCGTGACCACGCTGCTGGTGGTGCCCTGCGCCTACGGATTCGCCTACGGCCTGACGCGCACGCGCCTGCCGGGCAAGGGCCTGCTGCGCACCGTCGCCTTGCTGCCGTTGCTGGCGCCGTCGCTGCTGCCGGGCATTGCGCTGGTGTACCTGCTGGGCAACCAGGGCCTGCTCAAGGGCCTGACCGGCGGCGCGACCATCTACGGCTTCTGGGGCATCGTCGTGGGCGAGGCGTTCTATACCTTCCCGCACGCGCTCATGATTCTTCTGACCGGCCTGGCCCTGGCCGACGGCCGTCTCTACGACGCCGCGCGCGCCATGGGCGCCGGCCCCTTGCGAACCTTCCTGACGGTGACCCTGCCGGGTACCCGCTACGCCGTGTTCTCGGCCTGCTGCGTGGTGTTCACGCTGACGGTGACCGACTTCGGCGTGCCCAAGGTCGTGGGCGGCGACTACAACGTGCTGGCGATGGAGGCCTACAAGGCCGTGGTCGGCCAGCAGAATTTCCCCAAGGGCGCGGCCATCGGCATCCTGCTGCTGCTCCCGGCGATCCTGACCTTCGCCCTGGACCGGCGGCTGCGCGCCCGTCAGGGCGCCCAGATGAGCGGCCGGGCCCAGCCCTACGCCGCCGGCCCCAACCGCCGCCGCGATGCCGCCTTCCTGGCGCTGGCCGGCGTGCTGGCGGCGTTCCTGCTGTTGATCATCGGCGTGGCGGTGTGGGCGTCCTTCGTGAAGATGTGGCCTTACAACCTGTCGATGTCGCTGCGTTCGTATGACTTCGACAATATGGACGGCGGCGGCTGGCTGGCCTGGCGCAATAGCCTGCAGCTGGCGTTCTGCACTGCCCTGATCGGCACGGCCGTGGTCTTCACGGGCGCATGGATGATGGAGAAGGTGCCCGCCCGCGGCCAGCTGGCGCGCGGCCTGCGCGGCATGGTCGGCATGCTGGCGCTGATGCCCATGGCCGTGCCCGGCCTGGTGCTGGGCCTGGGCTACATCTTCTTCTTCAACAGCCTGTCGAACCCGCTGAACGTGCTGTACGGCACCATGCCGCTGCTGGTCCTGTGCACCGTCATCCACTTCTATACCAGCGCGCACCTGACGGCCGCCACCGCGCTCAACGCGCTGGACCCCGAGTTCGAAGCGGCCTCGGCGTCGCTGAAGGTGCCGCGCCTGACGACCTTCCTGCGCGTGACCCTGCCGATGTGCCTGCCTGCGGCGCTGGACGTGGCCCGCTATCTGTTTGTTTCCGCCATGACGACGGTGTCCGCAGTCGTATTCCTGTACAGCCCTTCGACGGTGCTGGCCGCGGTCGCGGTGCTGAACATGGATGACGCCGGCTTCATTGGCCCCGCCGCCGCCATGTGCACCGTGATCATGGCCAGCTCGGCCGCCGCTGCCATGGTCCTGCATCTGGCCAGCCGCGCGCTGGTGGCGCGCAGCCAGGCCTGGCGCCGTCCCGCGGCCCATTGAACGATTTTTCAAGGAAGACCCTCATGACTGTTTCGCCTTTGCCCGTCCGCCTGGAAGCGGTGATCTTCGACTGGGCCGGCACGCTGGTCGACTTCGGTTCCTTCGCGCCCACCAAGGTGTTCGTGGACGCGTTCTCGCAGTTCGGCGTGGAAATGTCGCTGGCGCAGGCCCGCGGCCCGATGGGCATGGGCAAGTGGGACCACATCCGCACGCTCTGCAACGATGCCGTGATCGCCGGCCAGTACCAGGCCCAGTTCGGCCGCCTGCCCACCGATGACGACGTGACCGCCATCTACGAGCGCTTCCTGCCGATGCAGCTGGACAAGGTCGCCCAGTATTCCGCGGCGATCCCCGGCGCGGTCGAACTGTTGCGCGCCCTGCGCCAGCACGGCCTGAAGATCGGTTCGTGCTCGGGCTATCCGGCCAGCGTCATGCGCCGCGTGGTGGAACGCGCCGCCTCCGAAGGCCTGGAGCCCGACTGCATCGTCGCCAGTGACGACGTGCCGCGCGCCCGGCCGGCGCCCGCGATGGCTTTGAAGAACGTGGTCGAGCTCGGCCTGTCCGACGTGGCCGCCTGCGTCAAGGTCGACGACACCGCGCCCGGCATCGAAGAAGGACGCCGCGCCGGCATGTGGACCGTGGGCCTGCTGCTGTCGGGCAACGCCGCCGGCCTGACGCTGGAGGAATACCTGAGCCTGGATGACGCAGGCCGCCAGAAAGCGCGCACCGCCGCCAGCCTGGAGCTGTCGCCCGCCGCGCCGCACTACCTGATCGACACCGTCGCCGACCTGCCCGCGGTGATCGCCGACATCGAATCCCGTTTGTCCGCGGGCCAGCGCCCCTAAACGTTCCATCACCTGTCTGCACCGCCTGACGGGGCCGGCCCAAGCCAGCCCCGAGGACCTTCTCAGCCTTTTTTCCGCTTACCAACGGAGTACTTCATGAATCGCTACAAGCTGCTTGCACTGGCCGCCGCCCTGACGGGCGTGATGGGCGCCGCCTCCGCCGAGACCACACTGACGGTCTACACCGCGCTCGAAGCCGACCAGATCAAGGCCTACCAGGCCGCGTTCGAGAAGGCCTATCCCGACATCAAGATCCAGTGGGTGCGCGACTCCACCGGCATCATCACCGCCAAGCTGCTGGCCGAAAAGAACAACCCCAAGGCCGACGCCGTCTGGGGCCTGGCCGGCACCTCGCTGGGCCTGATGGACAAGGAGGGCATGCTGCAGCCCTACGCCCCCAAGGGCCTGGACCAGATCGCCGCCAACATGCGCGACGCCAAGGCCGAGCCCAGCTGGGTCGGCATGGACGGCTTTGCCGCTGCCATCTGCTTCAACACCATCGAAGCCGAGAAGCAGAAGCTGCCCAAGCCCACCTCGTGGCAGGATCTGACCAAGCCGGTGTACGCCGGCAAGATCGTGATGCCGAACCCGGCTTCGTCGGGCACCGGCTTCCTGGACGTCAGCGCCTGGCTGCAGATCTTCGGTGAAGAGAAGGGCTGGGCTTACATGGACGCCCT
This sequence comes from Achromobacter sp. D7-1, assembly GCF_059760445.1. Lineage (NCBI taxonomy): Bacteria > Pseudomonadati > Pseudomonadota > Betaproteobacteria > Burkholderiales > Alcaligenaceae > Achromobacter > Achromobacter sp. D7-1. The sequence continues at coordinate 35,593 of NZ_JCBAMT010000027.1, forward strand.
GCACAAGAACATCGGTTCGTACACGCACTCGGGCTCCAAGCCGTGCAATATGGCCGCCGCGGGCGAATTCCCGATCGGCGTGTCGTTCGACTACCGCGCCGCCAAGCTGAAGGCTGACGGCGCCCCGGTCGAAGCCGTGTTCCCCTCGGAAGGCCTGGGCTGGGAAGTCGAAGCCACCGCCATCATGAAGGGCACCAAGAACCTGGAAGCCGCGCGCAAGCTGGCCGACTTCTCCGCCAGCCGCGAGGCCAATGAACTGTACAAGGCCAACTTCGCGGTGCTGGCCATCCCGTCGATCGCCACGTCGAATCCGAACCTGCCGGCCGACCTGATGCAGCGCATGATCAAGAACGACTTCACCTGGGCCGCCACCAACCGCGACCGCATCATCGCCGAGTGGACCAAGCGCTACGACGGCAAGTCCGAGCCGAAGAAGAAGTAAGTCCGTTTGATCGCGGCGGCGCTGGCTGCCGCCGCGCCCCGGGGCTGCCCGCTAGGGCGGCTCCCGCCGCATTTCCCTTTGCAATGTTCCACAGATGAAAAATTTCGACGTAGTCGTGGTGGGCGCCGGCATGCTGGGCATCGCCCATGCCTGGGCGGCCGCCAAGCGCGGCCTGTCGGTGGCCGTGATCGAGCGCAGCCGCCAGGCGCATGGCGCCACCATCCGCAACTTCGGCCAGGTCATCGTGACGGGCCAGGCGCCCGGCATGATGCTGTCGCACGCCCAGCAGGCGCGCGAGCTGTGGCTGGAACTGGCGGACCGGGCGGGCTTTCATGTGCGCGCCAACGGCGCCCTGGTGTTGGCCCGCAACGCCGAAGAGGCGGACGTGCTGCAGGAGTTCGCCGACACGCGCATGCGCCAGGAGGGTTATCGCGCCAACCTGCTGTCGGGCCGCGAGGTGGCCGCACTATATGGCGGCCAGCTGGCGCACCACTGCGCGGGCCTGCAAGGGCATGACGATCTGCAGATCTATTCGCGCGAGGCGCTGCCGGCCATTACGAGCTACCTGGCGGAGTCGCTGGGCGTGCAGTTCATTACCGGCACATTGGCGCGCGCGGTCGAGGGCGGACTGGTGTGCACCTCGGCGGGCGAGTTCAAGGGCGGGCACGTGTTCGTCTGCCCCGGACATGATTACCTGACCCTGCTGCCTGAGCGCTTTGCGCCGATGAACCTGGAGGTCACGCGCCTGCAAATGCTGCGCGCCGCGTTCGAAACCCATCCCATCGCGCTGGACCGCCCCTTGCTGACCGGCCTGTCCTGCGTGCACTACGGCGCGTTCTCGGATCTGCCGTCGGCGCTGGCGCTGCGCGAAGTGATCCAGGCGCGCACGCCCATGCTGCTGGAGAACGGCATCCATCTGCTGATCAGCCCCACGCCCTATGGCGAACTGATCATCGGCGATTCACACCGCTACGGCCAGGATGCGCTGCCGTTCAACGACGAGGCGGTCGACAACGCCATGCTGGACCTGGCGTCCCAGGCCCTGGGCGCGCGCCTGCGCGTGCTGGAGCGCTGGCAGGGCGTCTATGGCGCGCATGGCCCGGCGCCGTTCTCCGTCATGCCGGTGGACCCGGCCACGACGGTGGCGGTGATGCATTCGGGCGTGGGCATGACGGTTGGCCTGGCCATCGGCGAGCGCACCGTGGCGGGCGTAGTGGGCCGCTGAACCCGGCCGCTGAGCCCGGGCGCTGGCGCGCAATGGGGCGCGCGGATGAGTGCAGTCACTCCTCGCGCAGCTTCGCATCCAGCGCCGCCAGCGCCGTCGCGTACATAGCCTGCATGGCGTTCGCCACATCGCTCAGTGGCGCGCCCTCGACCCGGAAGTCAGCCCACCATTGCACCAGCGTATGTCCGCTTTCGGTGATGGGATGCAGCGACACGCCAGCGATGCCATCGCGCAAGGGCAGGCTGGTTTCGATGACGGCGTAGCGCAGCGTGGTGCCGGGATCGTCCAGCATCAGGAGTTTCTCGCGCACAAAGCCGGACGGCTTGCCCGTCAAGTAACGCACGGAACCCACCGCGTCATGACGTCCTCCCTCTTCGATCCGGCTTTCTGCAACGCCTGGCTGCCAGCGCGCCAGCCCATCGAAATCGCGGAAGCAGGCCCAGACCTTTTCAAGCGGCGCGTGGACAATGGCACTGACGTGTACGGTGTGCGGCATAGGGACTCCAATGGGCGCTAGGCCCTCGAAAGGGAAAACGGCAGGAAATGGGCGCAGAGCGGCAAGCCCGGATTTTGCGGTGTGCGGGATGCTTGAGACTATCGATTGGCGGAGGTGTCAGGCGCCGAGAGATCGGCGCAGGAAGGTCTGCGTCCGCTGATTCGCGAGCGCGGCGGCATGCGCGTCATAATGCGATCCGCCGCGCCGCGCGAAAGCATGGTTGCAGCCGGGATAACCGTGGACCTCGGTACCGGTCCTGCCCTCCAGCGCGGCCTTGATGCGCGCCTGGGAGTCCGCGGGAATGAACTCATCCGCATCGGCCAGATGCATCATCAGTGGCGCGGTCACCTGATCCGCTTCCTTCAGGTGCAGATCGGTGCCGCCGCCGTAGTAGGCGACCGCCGCGTCGACCTCGCAGCGGGCGGCTGTGAGGTAGGCCATGAGGCCTCCCATGCAAAAGCCCATGACGCCGACCTTGCCGTTCCCGCCTGAGATCGATCGCGCGGCGTCGATCATTGCCGCGATATCCTGCACGCCGCGGTCGATATCGAACGCCTTGTACAGCTCGAATGCCTGTCGCCACTCCTGCTTGTTCAGCTTGTTGAATTCGATGCCCGGCGCGGCGCGCCAAAAAAGATCGGGCGACACGGCGATGAAGCCCATGGCCGCGAGTTCATTGCATGTCGCCCGGAGATCGGCATTCACACCGAAAATCTCCTGGATGACTACGACGACGGGGGCGGCGATTGCATCGGGCCGCGCTACATAGGCGTCGTAGGCTCCGTCGGAAACCGTTATTTTCATCACGCATATCTCTTCAGATTTGTTTCTTCACTTGATTCAGCGGGCGCCAGGCGCCCGTTTCAACGATGGGATTGCTCAGCCGCGTTGCTACGGTCTGAATCCGCCCGTTTCTTCTTGATGGCGACGAGGTCGGTACCTTCGGGCCAGGGGACCTCCTGGACGCGTTCCGGCACATCGTCCCATTCAAGACGCAGCGCCCGGCAGAAAGAGGCGTGCAGCATGTAGCCGCCGATGTGATACGTGATCTCGGCAATGTCCTCGTCCTTCATGAGCGTGTGCAGCGCATTGAAGACGCCGTCGGGAACGCGGCCGCGGTCGAGCACGATCGCGTCGGCATAGGCCAGAATCGCGCGCTCGAGCGGCGTCCACAAATCAGGCTCCACATTCCAGTGCTGGATCGCGTCGATCTTGGCCTGCGGAATGCCAAGCACGTCTGCGATCTTGCAATGTTGCGAGTAGACGAACTGGCTCGCCATCAGGAAGCCGACCCGCATCAACGCGATTTCGCGCGCCCTGGGGTCCAACTGACTGGACGCTTCTGCCCCGAACAGTCCCAGCATGCCCATGTGCGCGGCGGCATGGTCGAAGATATATGGCCGCAATGCAATGGTGGACCACCAGTGTCCCGGCGTGCCGGTGGCCGTGCCCGGATTGACCGTCGGGTCGCCGCCCTTGAAAAGCCTCTCGTAGTATGGGCGGCCATTGGCATGGATTTCAGACAGGGGTACTTGGCGGACACGAGGCATATGTTCTCTCTGTTCTTGATGGGGTTCGTATTGGCAATATCAGGCGTCGATCGTCTCGCGCTTGTGGCGAGGGGCGTCCACGGCTGTCGCGGGCTCGTGCCGGACGTCCGCTTCGGTGAATACTCGTCTCCAACCTGCGAATTCGAGTTGAATGCCGTCTGGATCCCTGAAGTAAATCGAGGAGACCCAGGTGCTTTTGTGCTCTTGCTGCGTCACATTGAGCCCGTTCGGCGACACATCGTCGTGATGCACGATCTTGGATACCTCGACCCCCGCGGCAATCAGCCGTTCCCGATACTCGGGGATCAGGGCGGCATCGACATTGAACGCGAAATGATTCATTGCACCGATCGGGGTTTCGAAATGCAGTATCGACGGAACGGTCGGGCCCGGCAAAGCCGCAGGCGCATCCCGCAACCAAAAGAAGGCGAAGGATGCGCCGCAGCCCATGTCGAAGAAGAAGTGCTGCCCGTGGTCGAAAACATGGGTCTTGATCAGCGGCATTCCCAACACGCCTTGGTAGAAATCCACCGTGCGTTTCATGTCGGCGCAGACCATCGCGATGTGGTTCAAGCCCCTGATTTCGAATTTCTTGTTGACCTTGTCAGGCGCCGTAGTAGGTTGGCCGTTCATGTCGGTTGTCCCTCCAGAATTGAAGTCGATCACTTGCCGCCTGCTCGCTCTTGCCAAAGGCATTGGCGGATAGCGAAGGCTCGACATTTTTGTGCTTGCGTGGATCGGCAATCAATTTATCAGCGGTCCGCGACAGGGGGAATTCGCCATTCGGCAATGCAGCTTTCTGCTATCAAGCGCTCTGATTTATCCGCCCTGTCGGAAACGGCTCGACCCATGTTTGGGCGTTCGAGCATCCCTAGTAATCACAAAAATTTGTCTACTTACTACTTTTATCGATTCCTAGGTTCCAAAAGCGCTCGGCGTGATAGAGTTTTCCTCCGCCCGGGGGGCTTGGGCTCGCGGGATCAATCTCGGTCTGACAACTGATGGGTATGGCAACTGCTCATGGCTGGTCTCTCAAGGACATCGATCTCACTTCATTGCGGCTATTTGCGGCGGCGGTTGAGGAAGGATCTCTTGCCCGGGCGGCTGAACGGGAGCACATCGCCATTTCGGCCATCAGCCGCAGAATTTCGGATCTTGAATACCGCTGTGGCTTAGCGTTGCTCGAACGCCATGACCGCGGCGTGGCGGCGACTGCCGCCGGTGAGATATTGCTGGCTCGGTTGTGCGATCTGTCTGGCCCGCTTCAACGCATGATGTTCGACATGGAGGCGATCCGTGGCGGCACTAGCGGATTTATCAGGGTCCATGCCCATATGTCGGCGATTTCTGGATCTCTGCCTGGCAAGATCGCCAGTTTTATTGCTGAAAACCCGGGTATCGATGTTGAGTTGGACGAGTTCACCAGCGTCGAGGTTATCCATTCGGTCCGCACGGGCAGCGCGGATATCGGCCTGTTCTCGGGTACGGTCGATGGCGGTGATCTGCACATCATCCGCTGGGAGCATGACGAGCTGGTCGCGATCCTGCCGCCCGGCCACGGGCTTGCAAGCCGCGACGACTTGACGCTATCGGACATGCTCGACGAATTTTTCATCGGCATGCAGCGCGATAGCGCGCTATTGAGCCTGTACCGGCATCAGGCCACGATTCTAGGCAGGACTCTGAAGGAGCGCGGCCACGCGACGAGTTTTGAAAGCGTGCGCAAGATGGTGTCGGTCGGGCTGGGCGTCGCGATTCTTCCCGCCATCGCCGCCTACCCGTTTGTCGAACAGTTGGGCATCGTGGTCAGGCCGCTCAAGGAAACCTGGGCGTATCGCCCCTTGATGCTGTGCGTGCGTGACCCGAAGCATCTGCTTGCAGCCACGCGCTTGCTTGTCGAGCATCTGATCGGAAAAAAGCTCCCGGCCTGACGCCATGAAAAACACCCCATGGGATGGAGCTCCATCCCATGGGGTGCTGTTCACTGCCGGGCCCCAGCGGGCGAGGGGCCTCGGGGGCCCTGGCTTCAGACCCGCTCCTGCATGATGCGGCGATACCATTCATGGAAGTGCTGCATGCCGTCTTCCATGGGCGACTGGTAAGGACCGGTTTCGTTCACGCCGCGCAGCATCAGCGCCTTGCGGCCCGCGTCCATGCGCTCGGCGATCTCGTCGTCCTCGATAGCCGTTTCCATGTAGGCGGCGCGTTGCGCCTCGACGAACTCGCGCTCGAAGGCGGCGATTTCCTCGGGGTAGTAGAACTCGACCACGTTCACCGTTTCCTGCGGACCCTTCGGGTACAGCGTGGAGAGCACCAGCACGTGCGGGTACAGCTCGATCATGTGGGTCGGGAAGTACGTGACCCAGACCGCGCCGAAATCGGGCGCGTCGCCTTCGCGGAACGCCAGTAGCCGGTCATGCCACTGCTTGTAGACGTCGGACCCGGGCTGCGCCAGGGCGTTGTGCACGCCGACCTTCTGCAGGCTGTACCAGTCGTTGAACTCCCAGCTCAGGTCGTCGCAGGTGACGAAGCGGCCCAGGCCCGGGTGGAACGGACCGACGTGGTAGTCCTCCAGGTAGACCTCGATGAAGGTCTTCCAGTTGTAGTTGCACTGGTGCACTTCGACGTGGTCCAGCACGTAGTCGCCGAAGTCGAATTCCGGACGCGAGAACAACGGCGCCATGTCGGCGGCCGGATCGCGCGGGCCTTCGAACAGCAAGCCATGGCAGTCGCGCAGGCGGAACTTCTGCAGGTTCATGCAGGGCGTGGTGGCGAACTGCGGCGCGCCCAACAACTCGCCCTGGTTGTTGTACGTCCAGCGATGCAAGGGGCAGACGATGTTGCCGCCGGTTGCCTTCAGATTGCCATGCGTATTGCAGTTGCCGGCCACATTGCCGGTCTCGCCGCCAAGCATCAAAGCCTGGCGATGGCGGCAGACATTTGAGATGAGTTCGACGCCTTGCTGGTTGCGAACCAGCACGCGCCCTCCGTCTTCCTGGACCAACGTACGCCAATCCCCGTTTTCGGGCACCACTTTCTGGTGGCCGACGTATTGTGAGGATTGCTTGAAAATGAGTTCTTGCTCGCGGGCAAAGAGGGCTTCGTCAAAATACGCGCTGACGGGTAGCTGGGTGCGAGCTGGCACTACATGTGCCATCCGACCGATGTCGGTCATGATTCCCCCCGCTCGGATAAAAAAGCCAGGACGGAGAAGCATTTGCCTGGCGGCTTTGAAATCCGCTGGGTGCGTTCCGTGCTGGCGCGAAGAAAAATCGGTGCTGGCCGATCAAATAAGCCGTGAATTGTACCCCAAGCCCTTACCCCGCGCCCGTGAAGATCTGCGAAGCTTGGTGAAGTTATGCCGCAGCTGGTCGATGCGTGCCAGCTACGGCATAACCCCTTGAATATGTAGGCCTTTCAGACGAAGCGTCGGGTGGCGGGATGGCGCCTCAGCAGCCAGCTGCTGGCCGCCGACAGCGCGAACACGGCGGCGGCCAACACCGGCAGCGTCCATGCGTCATTGCGCGCGCCGCTCAGGGCGCCGGCGCGATGCGCCACGTCCAGGAACAGCGGATGGATCAGGTAGACGCCGAAGGTCAGCGGCGCCAGCGAGGCCAGCCGCGGCAGGCGCGGCGATGAGACGATCCACTGGAACGCGGCCAGCGACATGAACGGCACCGTGAGGCTGAAGTAATCGTAAAAGTAGGTGTTGAGGGCCCGGTTGCTCGACATGGCATACACGCCCAGCGCCGTCGCGGCCACGCTGGCTGTCAGCATCAGGCCGGGGCGAGGGATGCGCATCTGGCCGTCGAAGATCAGGCGGCCCGCCACGAAGTAGCCCAGATAGGGCAGGAACCAGGTCAGGAAAAAGCCGGCGGGCGCGCCCAGCGCGCGGCGGTACAGCGCGTCCAGGATCGCCACGCCCAGGATGCCCACCACCCACAGCGCGCGCGCCCGTGGTGTGCTGCGCGCATACAGGACTCGTACCAGTGGCGCGAACAGGTACAGGCCCACGATCATGTACAGGTACCACAGGTGGTAGTAGGGCTCGCCCTGGACCAGCTTGCGCGGCCAGAATGAAAAGTCGATGCGGCCGTCGTCCCACCAGTCCAACGCCGTGCGCCATGCCAGATAGAAGAAGGTCCAGAACAGGAGCGGCGCGCAGATCCGCGCCATGCGCCGGCTGTAGAACTGGCGCGCGTCCTGCGGCTTGTCGGGATCCAGCAGCAGGGCGCCGCTGACCATGACGAACACGGGCACGCACCAGCGCGCGGCCGAGTCGTACAGATTGGCGGCCAACCAGGCTCCGCCCCCGTAGACGGCCGGGTTGCTGACCACCATGGCCGCGCTGTGCAGCAGCACGACCGCCACCGCCGCCAGCCAGCGGGCGGCATCCAGGCGCGCGTATTTCTCTTCGGTATAGGGCATCGGGCTCCCGTTGCGGTGTTTGCCTTTTCACCTTAGCAGCGGGGCGCGCCCTGGTACTGTATCCAGGGGTTAGAGGGCCTGTCGGCGGCGCACGAAAAAACCGGCAGGGCTGCGGGAGCCTCTGCCGGCAGGAGCCGCGTGGCGCGGCGCATTCACGGGCAGGCGCGGGCCTGCCTACGTTTTGTCACGAAACGGCTCGCGCCCTCATTGCAGAACGATATTGGCCTGCTTGATCAGCTGCGCCACGATGGGCTGTTCGGTCTTGATCTGCTTGTCCAGTTCGGCGGCGGTGCCGGAGCGGGGATCGATGCCCATGTCCAGCATGCGCTTCTTGACGGTTTCGTCCTGCAGGGTTTCGACCAGGGCCTGCTGCAGTTTTTCCATGACGGGGGCGGGCGTGCCCTTGGGCGCCACGAAGCTGAACCAGGCGGTCATGTCGAACGCGGGATAGCCTTGTTCGGCCAGCGTCGCCAGCTTGGGCTGCGTCGCCAGGCGGCCGGGGCTGGTGATGGCGAAGACCTTGACCTTGCCGGCATCGGCCTGCGGCATGCCGGTGGCCACCATGTCGAAGAACAGGTCCACGTCGCCGCTGACCAGGGCGGGCAGGGCCTGGGTCGCGCCCTTGAACGGCACGTGCAGGATGTCGATGCCGGCGCGCTCCTTGAAGAGTTCGCCCGCCAGGTGCGAGGACGTGCCCGGGCCGAAGGTGGCGAAGGTCAGCTTGCCCGGGTTCTGCTTGGCGTAGGCCACCACGTCCTGGGTGTTGTTGAAGGGGCGTTTGGGACTGGCCAGCAGGACCAGCGGTCCCACGCCGACCATGCCGATGCGGGCGAAGCCGTCGGGATCGTAGGGCAGTTCCTTGTACAGATAGCGGTTGGTGACCAGCGTGGAGTTGGTCGCCATGAGGATGGTGTAGCCGTCCGGCGCTTCGCGCGAGACAAAGGCCGCCCCGATCGAGGTGCCGGCGCCCGCCTTGTTCTCGACGATCATGGGCTGGCCCAGCGTCTTGGCCATGCGTTCGGCCAGGATCCGGGTCAGCACGTCGGTCGCGCCGCCGGCGGGAAAGGGCGAGACCACCTTGATCGGGCGGGCCGGATAAGTTTCGGCCTGGGCGCCCAGCGCCGCTGCGCCGAGCAGCAGGGTGGCCAGCAGTTTGAAGCTAGTGCGTAGCATGTTTTCCCCTTGAAAACGTGTGCATGAGTGGAGGATCGGGCCTGGCTTGGCGCCGCGAGGCAGTGCTTGCCAGGTCTCCTTGGATGCATTAAATTCCGTAAAATGGAATTTAATTTTGTTATTCGAAATAAACTATAAAAACGAAGCGAATAGAAATGCAATCTTTTTCTGACGCCAAGCGCATCGCGCATCCCGCCGCCAAACCCGACGGCAAGGTCGAACTCAGCCTGCCCGCGCGGCGCAAGCGCGCCGCCGGCTCGGGCGAGGGCGCCAATTCTCCCGACTTCATTACGGCGCTGGCGCGCGGACTGGATGTGCTGCGCTGCTTCCGCCATGGCGTATCGGCCTTGGGCAACCTGGACCTGGCGCGCCTGACCGGCCTGCCCAAGCCCACCATCAGCCGCATTACCTACACCCTTACTGAATTGGGTTATCTGCGCTATCACCCGGACACCGGCAAGTACTCGCCCGGCTACGGCGTGCTGGCGCTGGGCTTCGGCCTGCTGGCCGGGCTGGAGGTGCGCGAACTCGCCAAGGCCTCGATGACCGAGCTGGCGCGCGCCACCGGCGGCGCGGTGGCCCTGGGCGCCTTCGATGGCGACGCCATGACCTACGTCGAAGCCATCCATGGTTCTTCGGCGCTGTACCTGCGCCTGCCAGTGGGTTATCGCGCCAGCCTGGACAGCGCCATGGGCCGGGCATATCTGGCAAGCCTGTCGCCCCAGGCTTGCGCCGACGCGCTGGCCCGCCTGGGCGAGACGGCGCCGGCCGCGGACGCCATTGAGCGCGCGCGGGCGGAACTGCGCGACACGGGCTGCTGCTACGCCATCGGCGAATGGCAGTCGGGGATCAATGCGGTGGCGGTGCCGTTCTCGTCCATCACGGGCGAGGGCGTCTTCGTCATGAGCTGCGGCGGGCCAGCCAGCCTGTTGCCGGAGGCGGACCTGCGCTCGCGCGTGGCGCCTCTGCTGCACGCCGCCATAGCGGGGCTGGCGGGCGCTCCGGCCTGAGACTTGCGGCGTGCCGCGGCAAGCCCGACGGCCTTGCGGGTATCTCGTACAATTCACGGATTGATCCACCCCCTAGCGCCCTCGGAGACCCGTTTGGCCAAATCTTCACAAGCCGATCCGCAGATCGATGACCGTCCCTTGCCCCAGGATTTCGAAACGGCGCTGGCCGAACTCGAATCGCTGGTAGCGGCCATGGAAGACGGCTCGTTGCCGCTGGAGCAGTCGCTTGCCGCCTACCGGCGCGGCGTGGCGCTCACGCGGGTCTGCCAGGAACGCTTGGCGCAGGCCGAACAGCAGGTCAAGGTCCTGGAAGGCGATTTGCTGCGTCCGCTGGACCCGGCGGCGCTGGATGACGAATAAGAACCCGATGAAGCAAATTCAACTCGCCTTTCCGGAATGGTTGCAAGGGCGCGTGCAGCACGTCGAAGACGTGCTGGATGATCTGTTGCCCCCGGCGGATGCGTTGCCCTCGCGGCTGCACGAAGCCATGCGCTACGCCGTGCTCGGAGGCGGCAAGCGGGTGCGCGCCGCGCTGGTCTACGCGGCGGGGCAGGCCTGCCCCGTCAGCGGCAGCGTGCTGGCCGTGCAGGCCTCGCTGGACCGCGCCGCCGCGGCGGTGGAACTGATCCATGCCTATTCGCTGGTGCACGACGACCTGCCCTGCATGGACGACGACACGCTGCGCCGCGGCCGTCCCACTACCCATGTGAAGTTCGACGAAGCGACCGCCATGCTGGCGGGTGATGCGCTGCAGCCGCTGGCCTTCGATCTGCTGGCTTCCATGCCGATCGCACCCGCGCTGATCGTGCAGGCCACCCAGTCGCTGGCGCGCGCCGCCGGCAGCCAGGGCATGGCCGGCGGGCAGGCGATCGACCTGTTCAGCGTCGGCCACGCGCTGTCGCGCGACGAACTGCAAACCATGCACAGCATGAAGACGGGCGCCATGCTGGCTTGCAGCGTGGCCCTGGGCGGCATCGTGGCGGGCGCCAGCTCGGCCTCGCGCCAGGCGCTGGACGCCTACGCGCAGGCCGTTGGGCTGGCCTTCCAGGTGGTCGACGACATTCTGGACGTGACCGCCGACAGCGCCAGCCTGGGCAAGACGCCAGGCAAGGATGCCGCCGAAAACAAGCCCACCTATGTATCGCTGATGGGGCTGGACGGCGCGCGCGCGTTCGCCCAGGAACTGCGTGAGGACGCGCTGGCTGCCCTGGCTCCGCTGGGCGATGCCGGATCGCGCCTGGCTGAACTGGCCGACTTCATCGTCCTACGAGACCGCTGAGCCGGGAACAGCCCGGGCTGGAGGCAGGCCGGGCCAACGAACCACATAAAAGCATGACGACAGATTTACTGGACCGCATTCAATCCCCGGCAGACCTCAAGCGCCTGGATCGCCGCGAGCTGAAAAGGCTGGCCGACGAGTTGCGCGGCTTCGTGCTGGAGTCGGTGTCCAAAACGGGCGGGCACCTGTCGTCCAACTTGGGCACGGTCGAGCTCACCCTGGCCTTGCATCAGGTGTTCGACACGCCCCATGACCGCATCGTCTGGGACGTGGGCCACCAGTCCTACCCGCACAAGATCCTGACCGGACGCCGCGCCGGCATGGCCAAGCTGCGTCAGCAGGACGGGATTTCGGGCTTCCCGAAACGCAGCGAATCCGAATACGACGCCTTCGGCACCGCGCATTCGTCCACCTCCATCTCGGCGGCGCTGGGCATGGCGGTGGCATCGCGCAACGCCGGCGTGCAGCGCCAGCACATTGCCATCATCGGCGATGGCGCGATGTCCGCGGGCATGGCTTTCGAAGCCATGAACAATGCCGGCGTCACGCCCAACATCAACCTGCTGGTGATCCTGAACGACAACGACATGTCGATCTCGCCGCCGGTGGGGGCGTTGAACCGCTATCTGGCGCGCCTGATGTCGGGCCGCTTCTATGCGGCCGCCAAGAATGTGGGCCGGGCGGTGCTGCAGCACGTGCCGCCGGTGCTGGAACTGGCGCGCCGCTTCGAGGAACATGCCAAGGGCATGGTCACGCCGGCCACGCTGTTCGAGGAATTCGGCTTCAACTACGTCGGCCCGATCGATGGGCACGACCTGGACGCGCTGGTGCCCACGCTGCAGAACCTCAAGGCCCTGGAAGGCCTGCAGTTCCTGCACGTGGTGACCAAGAAAGGCCAGGGCTACAAGCTGGCCGAGGCCGATCCGGTGCTGTACCACGGCCCCGGCAAGTTCGATCCGGCGGTGGGCATCCAGCAATCGAAGGCGCCGGGCAAGCGCAGCTTCACGCAGGTGTTCGGTCAGTGGCTGTGCGACATGGCCGAGCAGGATTCGCGTCTGGTCGCCATCACCCCCGCCATGCGCGAAGGCAGCGGACTGGTGGAATTCGAGCAGCGCTTTCCGCTGCGCTACTTCGACGTGGGCATCGCCGAGCAGCACGCCGTGACCTTCGCCGCCGGCATTGCCTGCGAAGGCCAGAAGCCCGTGGTCGCGATCTACTCCACCTTCATGCAGCGCGGTTACGACCAGTTCATCCATGACGTCGCCCTGCAGAACCTGGACGTGACCTTCGCGCTGGACCGCGCCGGCCTGGTGGGCGCGGACGGCGCCACGCATGCCGGCAACTATGACATCGCCTTCCTGCGCTGCGTGCCCAACATGGTCGTGGCCACGCCTTCGGACGAAAACGAAACGCGGCTGCTGCTGTCGACCTGTTATCAGCACCCCGGTCCGGCGTCGGTGCGCTATCCGCGTGGCGCAGGCTGTGGCGCGGCGGAAGCGCCCGGCCTGGATACGGTCGAACTCGGCCGCGGCGTGGTGCGCCGCGAGGGCCGCAAGATCGCCATCCTGGGCTTCGGCATGCTGCTCCAGGCCGCGCTGGGCGCCGCTGAAAAACTCGACGCCACCGTGGCCGACATGCGCTTCGTCAAGCCGATCGACCGCGAGCTGATCCTCGACCTGGCCAGCCGCCACGACGCGCTGGTCACGCTGGAAGATGCCTCCATCATGGGCGGCGCGGGCAGCGCGGTGCTGGAAACGCTGAGCGCGGCCGGGATCACGATTCCGGTGCTGCAACTGGGCCTGCCCGACGAGTTCATCGACCATGGCGAGCAGTCGGCGCTATGGGCCGGCATCGGCCTGGATGCGACGGGCATCGAAAGCTCGATCCGCGCCCGCTACGCCGATCTGCTGGGCTGAATCCGCTTCGATTCCTGCGGGCTTTGTCCGCAGGAATGAAACACACTGTTCCGGCCCCGCCAACCTACGAATAAAAGGGTTTTCCCTGGCGATTGGCGGACTATGGGCGATAATGGCCCCCTCTCAAAGATTACTAGGCCCGTGCGTTTTCACGACTGACTGCCTAGACAGGTAAGCCGAAATGAATTCTCCGATCGACCCCGCCATCGTGATGCCCGACGTCCAGAGTTCGGCGGACACCCGGCACATCCCGATTCAGCGCGTGGGCATCCGTGGCGTGCGCCACCCCATGTTGATTGAAAGCGGCGACGGCTCGCCCCAAGGCACCGTGGCCAACTGGACGCTGACGGTGGCGCTGCCGCCCGAAGAAAAAGGGACGCACATGTCCCGCTTCGTGGCCTTGCTGGAAAAATACCGCAGCACCCCCATGACGCCGACCCTGTTCCGCGCCATGGCGGCCGACATGCTGCCGCTCCTGCATGCCGAGCGCGGCGACATCACCGCAGCCTTCCCGTACTTCATCAACAAGTCTGCCCCGATCTCCGGCGTGCAAAGCCTGCTGGACTACGAAGTGCAGTGGATCGCCCGCGCCCAGGGCGACGAGGTCGAGTTCGAACTGATCGTGCAGGTGCCCGTCACCAGCCTCTGTCCCTGCTCCAAGGCCATCTCCGAGTACGGCGCGCACAACCAGCGCTCGCACGTCACGGTATCCGCCATCCTGAACGCCGACATCGGCATGGACGGCGTCATCCGCCTGATCGAGGAAGAGGGCTCCTGCGAGCTGTGGGGCCTGCTCAAGCGCCCGGACGAGAAGTACGTCACCGAACGCGCCTACGACAACCCCAAGTTCGTGGAAGACCTGGTGCGCGACGTGGCTGCCCGCCTGAACGCGCATCCCGGCATCGCCCGCTACCGCGTGGAAGCCGAGAACTTCGAATCCATCCACAACCACTCGGCCTACGCCGTCGTGGAAGGCTGAGCTTTCCGTGAGCCATCCGGCGGCCAATGACTGGCCGCTCATCGCGGGGCTGCAGCAGTGGGAATCGCGGCTGGCCAGCAATCTGGCCGGCCGCGGCCGTTTTGGTGTCGCCCTCTACGAGTTCTTCCGCTTTGGCGTGAAGCAGGCTTGGGCCTGCCTGTTCGGCGGCCTGATGTGCGCGCTGCTGCTGGGTACGCACTGGTGGTATCCGCAGGGCGCCGCGCTGGCCCGCTACGATTTCCTGACCCTGGCGGCCTTGGGCATCCAGGCGCTGCTGCTGGCGCTGCGCATGGAAACCTGGAGCGAGGCGCGCGTGATCCTGCTGTTCCATGTGGTGGGCACCGGCATGGAAGTGTTCAAGACGGCCGCGGGCTCGTGGATCTATCCCGAGGCCAGCGTGCTGCGCATCGGCGGCGTGCCGCTGTTCACGGGCTTCATGTATGCGGCGGTGGGCAGTTACCTGGCCCGCGTCTGGCGCCTGTTCGACTTCCGCTTCCGCGCCCATCCGCCGGTGGCGGCCACCGTGGCGCTGTCGGTGCTGATCTACGTGAATTTCTTCGCGCACCACTACATCATGGATATCCGGTGGGGCCTGTTTGCACTGACCGCCATCCTGTTCGCGCGCACCTGGGTGTATTTCCGCATCTGGCAGGTCTATCGCCGCATGCCGCTGTTGCTGGGTTTCGTGCTGGTGGCCCTGTTCATCTGGTTCGCCGAGAACATCGGCACCTTCGCCAATGCCTGGCGCTATCCCAATCAGTCGCAGGGCTGGGAGCTGGTGTCCATCGCCAAGCTGGGCTCTTGGTTCCTGCTGATGATCATCAGCTATGTGATGGTCAGCGTGGTCAACCGGCCCGAGGAAATCGATGTTGCCGATTTGCCTCTGCGGACGGGGCAGGGCGGTGGAAATAGCCCGTCCCTGATTTCCTGAGCCCTCTTTGGCTTGCGCTGTACCGCTCAATCGGTGATAATCGAGAGCTTTCTTGCTCGACCGCCCATGGTTTTTGGGTAGCGGGCTGCCCCTTGCGGGCCACTGTCCATGATGCAAATCCACCCCTGATGGAAAGCGGCGGGTGTAAGACGGTCGGCCAGCGAGACATCCTCAAGGAGTTTTACTCATGCGTCACTACGAAGTGGTGTTTATCGTTCACCCCGACCAAAGCGAGCAAGTGCCCGCCATGGTCGAGCGTTACCAAGCGCTGGTCACGGGCCAAGGCGGCTCGGTTCACCGCCTGGAAGACTGGGGCCGCCGTCAACTGGCCTACCCGATCCAGAAGCTCGTCAAGGCTCACTACGTCTGCCTGAACATCGAGTGCGGCCAAGCCACGCTGGATGAGCTGGAACACTCGTTCCGCTACAACGACGCCGTTCTGCGCCACCTGGTCATCAAGACCAAGAAGGCTCAAGCCACGCCCTCGATCATGATGAAGTCGGTCGAACGCGAAGAAGCCCGCAAGGCTTCGGCTGAAGCAGCAGCGCCGGCTCAGGCCGAGTAAGCAGGGCTCACGCAGAGCTCATCCCATGAAGTCCCCTCGGTGCCTGGCAGGATGAACAAGCTGGAACTCAGCGCCCGCGTTCTCGAATGCGAGCCTTTGCGCCACACTCCCGCCGGATTGCCTGCACTGGAAATGGTGCTGGCGCACGAGTCGGAAGTCGTCGAAGCAGGCCACCCGCGCCGCGTCGAATTGACTATCGCGGCTGTGGCACTGGGCGATCTGGCGTTGCTGTTGAAGGACACCGCGCTAGGGTCCGAATTGCTGGTGCAGGGCTTTCTGGCTCCCACCCGCAAGGACTCGGTGAAGGTCAAGCTGCATTTGCAGCAGGCACGCAGGATCAGCGGCAGCGCAGGACGCGATCCGCTGGTGGCTTGAAGGGAATTGAGCAAGAGGCGCGATGAGCGCCTTCTGAATACGGATAGGTTATGGGGGTTTGGGCCCGTTTTGGGTAAAACCCAGCCCCCTCAAACAAAGAGGCACATATCATGGCTTTCTTCGGAAAACGCAAGGAAAAACGCAAATTCACGCAGCAGAACCCGCTTTTCAAGCGTCGTAAGTTCTGCCGCTTCACCGCTGCCGGCGTGGAAGAGATCGACTACAAGGATCTGGACACCCTGCGCGACTTCGTGCAAGAAAACGGCAAGATCATCCCGGCTCGCCTGACCGGCACCAAGGCAATCTACCAGCGCCAGCTGGACACCGCCATCAAGCGCGCGCGCTTCCTGGCCCTGTTGCCTTACACCGACAACCACAACTAATCCGGGGCACTGAAATGCAAGTTATTCTGCTCGAAAAAGTCGTCAACCTGGGTAACCTCGGTGAAGTCGTCCGCGTGCGTGATGGCTACGCCCGCAACTTCCTGATCCCCCAGCGCAAGGCCCGTCGCGCAACCGACGCCGCCCTGAAGGAATTCGAAGCGCGCCGCGCCGAACTGGAAAAGGCCCAGGCTGAAAAGCTGGCCGCTGCCCAGGCTCTGGGCGAGCGTCTCGCCGGCTTCCAGCTGAAGGTTGCCCAGAAGGCTGGCGTCGACGGCCGTCTGTTCGGCTCGGTCACCAACGCCGACATCGCCGAAGGCCTGAAGAAGGCTGGCTTCGAAGCCGTCGAAAAGGCGCAAGTGCGCCTGCCCAACGGCCAACTGAAGGCGGTCGGCGAGTTCCCGATCCAGGTTGCCCTGCACGCCGACGTGCTGGTCGACGTGACGGTCCTGGTCGAAGGCGAACTGTCCTAAGCCGGTACCCGCAGTAAAAAGAAGCCGGCCCGCGTGCCGGCTTTTTTTCTTTTTTGCCCCGCGCCGATTGCGTGTAGGCTTCGGACTCCACGATCCAGGCCTCGCGCCGCATTCCTCAGAGGACGTCTTGACTCAGCCCCCCGTTCACCACAACGCGCCTCCTGGCTTGCGAGCCTGGCTGGATAGCGTGGATGCGTCGCGTGAACCGTCGGTGCGGGATGTGACGATAGAGGGCGTGCGCTGCATCATCAAACGCCGCCGACCCAGCATCGGGCAGGGCGTGAGCTATGCGCTGCGCTATGTGCGCGCCCTGTTCCTGGGCGTGGTTTGCAAGATATTCCTGGGTGAATTCCCGCGGCCGGGCGTGCTGCTGCGCAATGGCCTGGCGCACGAGTCGCAACGCCTGGCGCAGTTGTTGAAGGCAGGCTGCCGCGTGCCCGAGGTCTGGTGGCAAGAGCAGGGCCTGCTGGTGCTGGAATACGTGGGCGAAGACCTGGCTGACCTGATCCGCAACGAGGACACGACGTCCCGGCTGTGGTTGGCGCGTGCCGCCGCGGCCGATCTG
Source organism: Achromobacter sp. D7-1 (assembly GCF_059760445.1). Classification (NCBI taxonomy): domain Bacteria; kingdom Pseudomonadati; phylum Pseudomonadota; class Betaproteobacteria; order Burkholderiales; family Alcaligenaceae; genus Achromobacter; species Achromobacter sp. D7-1. The sequence continues at coordinate 53,380 of NZ_JCBAMT010000027.1, forward strand.
GCCGCCTTCCATGCCCGCGGCATGTGGCATGGCGGCGCGCAGATCCGCAATATCACCTTGCAGGACGGCGAACTGTGGCGCATCGATTTCGAAGAGAACATCGGTTCGACCCTGTCGCGCCCGCTGGCCCAGGCCTATGACCTGTTCCAGATGCTGGCCTCTCTGGTGTCTTTGCGTAAATTGCCGGACGATGTGGCCCGCACGCTGGGTAAACTGGCGCTCGAAGTCTATTTCGAGAGCAACCCCGATGCCGAGGTCCGCGCCCGCCTGACACGCCTGGCACGTGTGCTCTGCGCCATTGCGGCGCCCTTGCGCGTGGTGCTGGGCCGCCTGCCCTCACGCGATATCCAGGGATTCTTCCGCGTTGCGGATATCCTGCAGCCGTTACTATTGAAGTCATGAATACACCCGCCGATTCCCAGCTCGAGTACCTGCGCGTTCCTCCCCATTCCATCGAGGCTGAACAGTCGGTCCTGGGCGGCCTGCTGCTGGACAACTCAGCCTGGGACCGCATCGCCGACGTGCTGGTGGAAGAAGACTTCTATCGCCACGACCATCGCCTGATCTGGCACCACATCGCCCGTCTCATCGGGTTGGCGCGTCCGGCCGACGTGATCACGGTCAACGAGTCCCTGATCAGCGCGGGCAAGGCCGAAGACGCCGGCGGCCTGGCCTACCTGAACGCCCTGGCGCACAACACGCCGTCCGCCGCCAACATCCGGCGCTACGGCGAAATCGTGCGCGAGCGCGCCATGTTGCGCAAGCTGGTGACGATCGCCGACGAGATTTCCTCGGCCGCCCTGAATCCGCAGGGCAAGGAAGCCCGCCAGTTGCTGGACGAGGCCGAGTCCAAGGTGTTCAAGATCGCCCAGGAAGGCGCGCGCGGCGCCGCCGGCTTCCAGGAGATCCAGCCCCTGCTCACGCAGGTGGTCGAGCGCATCGACGAGCTCTATCACCGCGAAGGCAGTTCCGACGTGACCGGCGTGCCTACCGGTTTCACCGACCTGGACAAGATGACGTCCGGCATGCAGGGCGGCGACCTGATCATCGTGGCCGGCCGCCCGTCCATGGGCAAGACCTCGTTCTCCATGAACATCGGCGAACACGTGGCTATCGAGCAGGGCTTGCCGGTGGCGGTGTTTTCCATGGAAATGGGCGCCGTGCAATTGGCGATGCGTATGCTGGGTTCGGTGGGGCTGCTGGACCAGCACCGCATGCGTACCGGCAAGCTGATCGCCGACGACTGGCCGCGCGTGACGCACGCGGTGCAGCTGATGCAGGATGCTCAGGTCTACATCGACGAAACGCCCGCGCTCAGCCCGATGGAAGTGCGCGCGCGCACGCGCCGCCTGGCGCGGCAGTGCGGCCAGCTGGGCCTGATCATCATCGACTACCTGCAGCTTATGTCGGGCAACGGCTCGGGCGAAAACCGGGCCACCGAAGTGTCGGAAATCAGCCGCTCGCTCAAGGGCCTGGCCAAGGAGCTCAACTGCCCGCTGATCGCGCTGTCGCAGTTGAACCGAAGCCTGGAACAGCGCCCCAACAAGCGTCCCGTGATGAGCGATCTGCGCGAATCCGGCGCCATCGAACAGGACGCCGACGTGATCCTGTTCATCTACCGCGACGAGGTCTACAACCCCGACTCGCCGGACAAGGGCACCGCCGAGATCATCATCGGCAAGCAGCGTAACGGTCCCATCGGCACCGTGCGCCTTACCTTCCAGGGTTCCAGCACGCGCTTCCTGAACTTCTCCGGCGCGCAGCCGCGCGACATGTACTGAGCGGTTCCGGCCCAAGAAAAAACCGCGCCTCGGCGCGGTTTTTCATTGCAGGCGGGAAGCCGCTTCAGGCTTCAGCCTCGGGGCGTTTGCCGAAGCGCGCGGCCAGCACGCCGCACACCATCAGCTGGATCTGGTGGAACAGCATCAGCGGCAGCACGATGGCGCCCACGGCGTGGCCGGCGAACAGCACCTGCGCCATCGGAATGCCGCTGGCCAGGCTTTTCTTCGAGCCGCAGAACAGCAGCGTGATGCGGTCTTCCACATTGAAGCCGAAAACCCGGCCCGCCAGCGCCGACAGGCCCAGCGCCAGCGCCAGGATGACGGCGCAGGCCACCACCAGGCCGGCCAGCGCGGGGATCGGGGTCGAACTCCACAGGCCTTCGTTGATGGCTTCCGAAAAAGCCGTGTAGACCACCAGCAGGATCGAGCCCTGGTCGACGAACTTCAGCATGGCCTTGCGCTTATGCACCCAGGCGCCGATCCAGCGGCGGGCGAACTGGCCCAGCACGAAGGGCAGCAGCAGCTGCAGCATGATCTTGCCGACCGCGTCGAACGAAATCGGCGCGCTGCCCGCGTTGGCCACCACCGTGCCCACCAGCAGCGGGGTGAGGAAGATGCCGAGCAGGCTGGAGGCGGAAGCGCTGCACACGGCGGCCGGCACGTTGCCGCGCGCCATCGAGGTGAAAGCGATGGCCGACTGCACCGTGGCGGGCAGGCAGCACAGGAACAGGATGCCCAGATAGAGTTCCGGCGTGACCAGCGGCTCCAGCACTGGCTTGAGCGCCAGGCCCAGCAAGGGGAACATCAGGAAGGTCGCGGAGAAGATCGTGAGGTGCAGCTTCCAGTGCGTGAGGCCGGCGATGATGGCTTCGCGCGACAGGCGCGCGCCGTGCAGGAAGAACAGCAGGCCGACCGCGATGTTGGTGATCCAGCCGAACACCACCACGCCTTGCCCGTGCGCGGGCACGATGCTGGCGATGATGACGGTGCAGATCAGGTAGAGGGTGAAGCGGTCGGGAAGAAGGCGGGCAAGGCGTGACATGGAGGAGGGGAGGGAGGGCGGACGGAAAGCGCCGCAGGCGCCGTAAACGGGGCGTATTGTAGTCCCGGGGACGCCTTGCTTCCTGACAGCCAGTTGTCAGCGCTGCCGGGGCCGCAGCAGGGCCGCGGCGCGGCGCTCAGGGCGTCATGGCCAGCGCCAGGTCGAAGGCGGCGACCAGCGAGGCGTGGTCGGCCAGGCCCTTGCCCGCGATGTCGAAGGCGGTGCCGTGGTCGACGCTGGTGCGCACGAAAGGCAGGCCCACCGTCACGTTCACGCCATGGTCCAGGCCCAGGTACTTGACCGGAATGAGGCCCTGGTCATGGTACTGCGCCACCACGATATCGAATTCGCCGCGCCGGGCGCGCATGAAGATCGTGTCGCCGGGCCAGGGGCCACTGGCGTCGATGCCTTGCGCGCGGGCGGCGGCGATCGCGGGTTCGATGATGTCGATGTCCTCGCGGCCGAACTTGCCGCCTTCGCCCGCATGCGGGTTCAGGCCCGCGACCGCGACGCGCGGCCGGGCGATGCCCATCTGGCGGCAGGCCTGATCGGCCAGTTTCATCGAGGTCAGTTCGGCTTGCGGCGTGATGCGCGCGATCACGTCGGCCAGCGCCACGTGTATGGTCACCAGCAGCACGCGCAGCTCGTCGTTGGCCAGCATCATCGCGAAGTCGCGCGTGCCCGAACGCTCCGCCAGGATCTCGGTGTGGCCGGGATAGTCTATGCCGGCGGCGTGCATGGATTTCTTGTTCAGCGGCGCGGTGACTATCGCGCGGATGCGTCCGGCCTGCGCGTCGTCGATGGCGGAGCAGACGTAATCGTAGGCGCCGCGTCCGGCGGCGGCGTTGATCTGCCCCAGCGGCAGGTCGGCGGGCAGGGCGGGGCTGCAGGCGATGACGTTGATATGGTCCGCGCCCGGCGCTGCCTGGCCCACATTCGCGACCTCGACGATCTCCAGCCTGGCGCCCAACTGGGCGGCGGCGCGGCGCAGCGCGCCCGCGTCGCCATACACCACGCAAGGCGCATTCAGGCCTTGCGCGTATGCCTTGACGACGATTTCGGGGCCGATGCCGGCGGCATCGCCCATGGTGATGCCGACGGGCAGGGAGGTCTTCACGGTGCTGGAGCTGAGGTTGTGTTGCGGATCATGCTACACCCGATGGCAGGCGGGCAGCCGCCTTACTTCGAGGGATTCTTGGGCGGTTCGATGACGCCGCATTCGAAGGTCACGGTGGCGCGCTTGGGACCCAGGCCGGTCGCGTGGTTGGACGTGATCTTGGGCTTGACCAGCTTGCGGTCGATGGACTGGCAATACTGTTCGGCGCGCAGCAGGGCCTGGTTCTTGATTTCCACCCAGGTCATCATCTGGGAGCCGGAGCTGTGGGTGACGCTGTAGGTGTCCTTGCCGACGGACGTGACCTCGCTCATGCTGGAACAGGCGCCCAGCAGGGCGAGCAATACGGCGGCGGGGGCAAGGCGTGCAAACATGAGGCGTCCTGAAATGGCGATTCCCCCAATTACACCATCATTTCAGGGCGCGGCCACGGCGCTGCGGCGGTCGAGCTTGCGGCTCAGGACGATGGAGGTCTGGGTCTGCTTGACCCCGTCGATCAAGCCGATGCGGTCCAGCAGTTCGTCCAGCTGTTCGTGGGTTTCGCAGCGCAGGAAGATAAGGTAGTCGTAGGGGCCGCTGACCGACGAGACCTCTTCGACCTCGGGCATTCTCTCCAGTTCGCGGATCACGGCGGCGGTCGTCTTGGGCAGCACGCTGATGGAGCAATAGGCCCGCACCGCCGCTTCTTCCAGCAGCCGCCCCAGCCGCACGCCATAACCCGCCACGATGTGCTCGCGCTCGAGCCGGGCGATGCGGGCCACCACGGTGGTGCGGGCCAGACCGAGCTTGCGCGCCAGGATGGCCGCGGGTTCGCGCGCATTGGCTTGCAGCAGGCTGAGCAGTTGCCGGTCGATGGCGTCGAGTCGTTCGTTCATACGGTGATGGGCAGCGTGGAGCGAGAGGGCGCGAGTGCCGACGGTACAGGCGCGGGGCAGCCCGCGTCAATGCGCGGCGGCGCGCGCGTTGCAACGGGTTGGACGCTAGCCGTCGGATTCGGGCGGAATGCCGCCCTGATAGATGCGGCCGTCGAACTCGAAGCGCGTGATGGTCTTGCGCGCGGCATCGAAGATGCGGTCGCGGCTGGCGTCGTCCAGGCCGTCGTGGTCGGCGAAGCTGAAGCGGCACAGATCGATGTCGCTGTCGTAGAAGGCCGAATGCACATAGCGGCTGACGTCGGCCTCGTGCGCAAAATGCGCGAACTCGCGCAGTTGCTCCATTTCGTGGAAGGATCCGTTGCGGCTGACCAGCAGCATCCCGAACTTGCGCTCTTCGTCCGCCACGGGTTCGGGCGCGGCCAGCGCGTCGGGCTGCCGCAAATCTTCGTAGTCGAAACGCGCGCCCAGTTCGTGCATGGCGGCCAGCACGCGCTGCCACTGCGCTTCATCCAGCGTGAGGCGGGCCGCCACGTAAAAGAGGCGCTGGCGGCCCAGCGAGCGCGGTTCGGCGCCGCCGATATAGCTGTGCCAGGGAATGGCCGCGTCCAGTCCGGCCAGCTCCGCCATGCGCGCGTCGCTGTAGTCCAGCCGGTCCTGCAGGCGCCGCATGGATTGGGCGTCCGGCGCAACGTAGTTCTGGATCGTCTTCATGGGGCCTCCGGTTGCACCGGAGCGCGGGGCCGCAGCCCGGGAGACGCAACCGGTGACGTGCGCCGCCGTGCCTATGCGGCTACGCTTCATGCTAGCGCGGCATGCAGGGCTTGCCTAGCTTGGGCGGGCGCGGCGCCGTGCTAGGATTTGCGCCGACTTCAATGCCAGGAGGCTTTCAAATGGACATCCAGGAACAAATCGCCGTCATCGTGCATACCATTTCGCACCAAGGCGGCCGCATCGACGCGCTGAATTCGACCCTGCTGTCGATGCTGCATCTGGCCAAGGCTTCGCCCGGCCTGCGCGAGGCCATCGAGGCCCAGCTCGAACAGAACTATTCCAGCTTGCTGGCCCGCTCCGAGAATCCGCAGTACGTGGCCGGTTTCGAGAGTGTGCGCGACATGGTCCTGGGCGCCCTGAAATAGCCGCGCCCGATGGCGCTGGAAGTTGCGGGAGTTACCCACAACTTCTGTGGACAAGCCTTGGGATAGTGCGGGCATAGATGTTCAATTTCCTTTAATTACAAAGGCTTGCACGGGGCGCTCAAAGCGGGCTCCAATTGCGCTCGCTGGCGGCGCTTTGGGCGGCGCGGCGCAGGTCATGCAAGCCGGGTAATATGCGGCCCCATGCGGAATCAGTATTCATTGGAATGCCGGGGCGGATCGATCGCGGTGCGCGTCTCGGAAGCAGCAAAGCTGGCGGCGTTCGACCCCGGCAAACTCTCCCCCGAGGCGCGCCAGAGCTGGGAGCGGATGGGGCATGGCTTCAAGGCCTGGCACGACTTCGACCAGCGCCATCCCATCCTGCGCCGCCTGGCGCGCCTGCCCCTGGTGGGCCGCTGGTACCGCAATGCGCGGCGCCGCTATGTGCTGCGGGCCAGCGGCAAGCTGGTGGTCTAAGGCCGCTTTATTATTTACGGCGCCTGCCCAGCAGGTGATAAGCCAGCCAGATGGCGGCGCCGATCGCGATGGCCACGGCCAGCTTGGTCTCGACGCCATGCAGGCGTCCCAGCATCGATTCGATGGTCTGTCCGAACAGGTAGCCCAAGGCGCTGAAGCACATCGCCCAGATGGCGGCGGCGATGGCGTTGAGCACCAGGAAGCGTAGCGGCGGCACGTTCGATACGCCCAGCGCTACCGGTCCCACCGTGCGCAAGCCATAGAGAAAGCGCAGGCTTAGGATGAAGCCGTGCGGATAGCGGTCCACCGCCGCCAAGGCCTTTTCGAAAGCGGGTTTCTCGCGGACCCGCCGGACATAGCGATGATCGCGATAGCGGCGGCCCAGGAAGAACAACGCCTGATCGGCGAGGAACGAACCGGCGAAGGCGCACAGCATTACGTAGGGCAGGTGCAGCAGGTGCTGGTGCGCCAGGAAGCCGGCGAACACGACCACGCTTTCGCCTTCGAGCAACGTGCCGCCGAACACCGCCCACAGGCCATAGTCGACGATGAACTGATGCAGGGCCGGATTCATCTGGGCCGCTCGGCCACGATGCGCGCCAAGGTCTGCAGGGCGCCGGTGATCTCGGGCGTGGTGCGTTGTCCGCAACTGATGCGCAGGAAGTGGTTGTAGCGCGCGCCGTTGGAGAACATGGCGCCGGGCGCTACCCGTATGCCTTGGCGCAGGGCAGCTTCAAATACCTCCATGCCCAGGCGGCCGTCGGGCATTTCCACCCATAGCAGCATGCCGCCTTGCGGCATGCTCAGGCGGGTGCCGGGAGGAAAGTGTGCGGCAATGGTCTCGGCGGTCTGGTCGCGCTGCATCTTCAGGTGCCGGCGCAGGCGCGACAGGTGCCGGTCGTAGGCGCGCGAGCCCATGAATTCGGCCACGGCGATCTGCGCCAGTGGTTCGTTGGGGCGGCTCTGGGCGAACTTCAGCATGGCGATGCGGGTTTTCCAGCGGCCGCCCAGCAGCCAGCCCAGGCGCATGCCCGGCGCCAGCGTCTTGTGCATGGACGAGCAATAGATCACGTTGCCGGTCGCGTCCCACGACTTGGCGGCGGCCAGCGGCGTGTCGTCATCGGTCAGTGCGCCGTACGTGTCGTCCTCGATCAGCGGCACTTGCTGGCGCTCGCACAGGGCGACGAGCCGAGCTTTTTCCGCGTCCGGCATGACGCAGCCCAGCGGGTTCTGGAAATTGGGCACCACCACCACGGCGCGGATATTGCCATGGGTCTGGAACGCCAGGTCCAGCGCTTCGATCGACAGGCCGTGCTGCGGACTGGTGGGAATCTCCAGTGCCCGCATGCCCAGGCTTTCCAGGATTTGCAGCAGGCCGAAGTAGGCCGGCGATTCGACCGCGATCGTGTCGCCGGGCCGGGCCACTGCGCGCAGCGCCAGGTTCAGCGCCTCGATGCAGCCATGCGTGACGATGACGTCGTCGGGCGTCGCATTGATGCCATTGGCCAGCGCCCGGCGGGCCAGCACGGCGCGCAGGTCTGGATGCCCTTGCGGCGGCACCGGGCTCACCAGCACCTCGGGCGATTGGCGCAGCGCGCGCATCATGGCCTGCTTCAGTTCCTCCAGGGGGTAGGCCTCGGGCACGGCGGCGGCCAGGGCGAAGTTGGCGCTGACCGGATGCGCTTCGCACTTGGCCACGAAGTCCGAGACCCGGTCGTGGATGCCCACGTACTGCGCGGCGCCGAGCGTCTGGCGGATGTCGGGTTCGTCGACGGGCGGGATGCTGTTGCGCCGTGGCTTGAGCACGAAATAGCCCGAGCGGGGGCGCGCTTCGATCAGGCCGTCGTCTTCCAGCTGGCGGCAGGCCTGCAGCGCGGTCGACAGGCTGACGTGATGGGTGCGCACCAGGGTGCGGACCGAGGGCATGCGCTGGGCCGGGGCCAGCACGCCCGTCTGGATGGCGCGCCGGTAATGGTTGGCCAGGCGTAGGTATAGCGGTTGCGGGTCCATGCGCCGATCATGCTCCCCGAGGTTGGAATGAGGGTAGGCACAGATTCATGCAAAGTACACCATAACAGCGTGAAAATCGAGGATCTGCATCGGTACAGAAACCCTGGGATTGTGACTGTTGCGCATAGCAGGGCGAGCGTAGCCTGTAGTTGTCCGACAGGAGACGACGATGATTGCGACTTACCCCCCCGATGCCCAGGCCCGCCGCCTGGAACTTGCCGCCGGCGCTAGCCGGAAACTGGTCTTGCGCGCCGGCGCCACGCTTGTATGCGTCAGCGGCAGCGTGCGGGTCGAGGAGCCGGTCAACGGCCCGGAAGCCGCGGGCGGACTGCCTGGCGCGGTATCCGTGCGTATCAATGCGGGGGAGGGGCACGGCCTGGGCTACGGTGGCGTGGCGCAAGTCACGGCCATCGGCCCGGCGGAGCTGATCTGCCTGGACAGTCTGGGCTATGCGCAGCGTTTTTTTCGGGCCGCCGCCGCTTTTTTTCAGCGGGAACTGCTTAAAAACCGAAAAAATCGGCTGGGTGCGCTGCACAAGATTTCAAAATGATGTATGATTCACACATCAGACGCGGGGTGGAGCAGTCTGGCAGCTCGTCGGGCTCATAACCCGAAGGTCGTAGGTTCAAATCCTGCCCCCGCAACCAGTTTCAAGCAGGACCGGCCCGTTCCGGCAGCATGGCAAAAATGCTGCGACGGATAGGCCCTTGCAGAAGAAAGCCGCGATTTTCATCGCGGCTTTTTTTTTCGCCGTCGCGGCAGGATTCCCTGAGCCGCTTGCTCTGCGTCAAACCTTTGTTCCAGTCCGGACTTTCCCTGGTGTTCGCGGCCGCACAGGCCGCCAACCCTGCGCTACCATGGGTCACGCGCGCTAGGTTGCCGCACTCGAGGAGGGTCCATGGGAACAGCAAAATACGATCATCCTGGCTATGTCGCCGATACTGGCGCTGACGGCAAATACCACGTGGGCATCTGGTGCCCCCACGGCTATCCTGCCCATATCCATATCGGCCGTCCCGCGGACCGCGGCGATCCCCAGGCGATGCTACGCCTGCGCATACCGGACGGGGTGTTCCAGTCCTTGCCGGACGATCCCGAAACCCTGTGCCGCCGTGCGCTCGGACAGGCGCTGGATGCCGGCCTGCTGTCTTCCGTCTCGGTGGATGGCGAATACCAGGAACTGCGTTTCCAGATGGACGCCGAACCCTGGTCCGGCCCGATGCAGGCCGCGGGCCACGCTTGATTCGGCGGCGCATGCCCGGGCTGAATTACCCACAGCTACTGTGGACAAGCCTTGGGATAGCCTCTGCGTATTTCGGGTTTTCCCTGTCATAACAATGACTTGGTAGCGCCGCTCAATAAACGCCCCAACGGGGCGTTTATTGCTTCCCGCCAGCCGCGCGCGGTGGCTATGCGACAATCTTTTCCCTTTCTGGCGCGCCCGCGCCTGATTTGCCATTTCCTCCCGGTTCGTTCCCCATGCCTAGTGCTACGCCTATCCATTCCTGCGGCCTGAAGGCGCCGGCGCCATGAGTCCGGCCGTCGCACGCGTCGCCGTGATAGGTGGCGGTCCCGCCGGCTTGATGGCGGCCGAGCGTCTGAGTGCTCAGGGGCTGGAGGTGGATGTATTCGATGCGATGCCATCGGTTGGCCGCAAGTTCCTGATGGCGGGGCGGGGCGGCTTGAACCTGACCCATAGCGAGCCGGCCGCGCCGTTCCTGGCGCGCTATGGCGATCGCGCCGCCCGCGTGGTGCCCTGGCTGCAGGCGCTGGACGCGGACGGCTTGCGCGAGTGGACGCACGGTCTGGGCATCCAGACCTTCGTGGGCTCGTCCGGCCGCGTGTTTCCCCAGGAGATGAAAGCGGCGCCCCTGTTGCGGGCCTGGCTGGCCAGGCTGCGCGCCAGCGGGGTGCGCTTGCACATGCGCCACCGCTGGCTGGGGTGGCCGGCCGATTCGCGGCCCGCCGCGGCCGCCTTGCGCTTCCAGACGCCCGAGGGCGAGCAGGACTACGCAGCAGATGCCGTGGTGCTGGCGTTGGGAGGCGGCAGTTGGGCCAAGCTGGGGTCGGACGGCGCCTGGATCGGCGGCCTGCAGGCGCATGGCGTCGCGGTCGCGCCGCTGCGTCCGGCCAATTGCGGCTTCGACGTGGCATGGTCAGATCACTTCCGCGAGCGCTATGCCGGGCAGCCCGTGAAATCCGTGGCCATGGCTTGCGAGACCGTGGCCGGCAAGACGCCCGCCAGGCAAGGCGAGTTCGTCGTGTCGGAAACTGGCGTGGAAGGCAGCCTGGTGTATGCCTTGTCGGCGCCGCTGCGCGACCGGATCGACGTCCAGGGGCATGCCATCGCCCTGCTGGATCTGGCTCCGGATTGGTCCCAGGAAAAGGTGATGGCAGCGGTGACGCACCCTCGAGGCTCGCGTTCCATGTCCAGCCATCTGCAGAGCCGGCTGGGGCTGACCGGGGTCAAGGCGGGGCTGCTGCGCGAATGCGCTTCGGCGGAAGACTTCCGCGATGCCGAACGTTTGGGCCTGCGCATCAAGGCCTTGCCGCTGCGCCTGCTGCGCGCGCGGCCGATGGACGAAGCCATCAGCACGGCGGGCGGCGTGTCGTTCGACTCGCTGGATTCCGGCCTGATGCTGCGCGATATTCCTGGCGTGTTCTGCGCCGGGGAAATGCTGGATTGGGAGGCGCCGACTGGCGGCTATCTGCTGACGGCATGCATGGCGAGCGGCGTGATCGCCGCTGCCGGAGTGCTGGAATTCCTTCGGTCGGGCGGACGGGTGCCGCCGCAAGCCTGAGGCCGCGGGGCTTCAGGAGCCCGACGAGTAGGGCGCCAGGCCCAGCGGCGCGCGCGGCGCCAGGTCGCCGACGACATGCCCCACTACCGGTGCGCCGCCTTCGGGTTGCGTAACGATGCCGATGACGCGGGTAATCGCACTGGCCGGGATTTCGGTGCCGTGCGCGGGATCCTGCACCAACTGCCAGATGGTGGCTTCCGCGGGAATGGCGTCTTGATCGACCAGTTCAGAACTGTCCAGGCAACTGCGGGCAAAGGCAGACCAGTCCGACGCGTTGCAGGGTAGGCCGTGAGCGGTGGCCAGTCGGGCCAAGGCCAGGGGCGCATCCGCCTGGGCGGCGGCGTGCTGGGCGGCGGCTCCCAGGGAGACATCCAGCGACAGCAAGCGCAGGAACTCTACGACGTTGTCGGTATTCTTCATTGTGCGGTCTCCTGCGGTAACTGTTCTGTTTATGGCCCCGAACCTGCTGGCAAGCCGGGCGGTGTTTCAGGCTGGACCTTGGCCCAGCATCGACACCAGGGATTGTTTCAGGCGGGCCGAAAAAATGGGTACCGTATGGGACACCCCGTCGCGGTCCACGCCCTCTTTGAGTTCGACCGATTGGCCGAGAAAAATATCCGGCGCGGCGCCTATTTCGTTGTAGCGGGCCAGCAATTCATTCACGTTTTGCTGCGCATCGGCCAGCGTGCTGCTTTCAGCCAGCTTGCCGGCGGTATGCGCCTGCAAAATTCGGTGGAGATCGTCGATGAAGAGCGCCAATGCCGCTTGTCCGCGGCATTGGGGTTGTTCCCAGCCCCAGCCCTGGTGGGCGGAACCGGCGTTCTGCGATGCGTGTTTCTTGGTCATTTGCGAATCCTAATCGATTGGCGGCAATTGCGCGACAGGCGAACGCAAGCCTTTCGAATCGTGTTTGATCTCGCGCCGATGCGGCCGGCAGCGGCTGCGGAGCCCGTGTCCGGCCGATGCCCAAATGAGGGTCTTTGGGGTATGCTGGCTTCACTTTCCAAGCCCAGACAGGAGATGTCCATGAAGAACAAAGTCTTTCTCGTCATGTTGCTTTCGATCGCTGCCGTCTCGGCGGGATGCAACACCGTAGCCGGGGCAGGCAAGGACATTCAGCGGGGCGGCGAGAAGATCGAGGGCGCCGCCACCAAATAGGCCTTCGTTCTCCGCGCCGCAATTCCGGCCCAGAAGCCGCGAGACATGCCCATGCATCCCTCTCGCGGCTTTTTTGTTGCCGGATCGCGGTCCCCCCTCCTGGCATAATTCGGGAAGTTGAATTCGATCGTGGGAAGTGTCATGCGCAAGTCTTTGTGGGTGGGAATGGCGTTTGCGGCCCTCTTGGCCGGCTGCGCGAGCAAAGGGGTCTACGAGTCCGATGCCGTGGTGACGGAGACCTTCACCGTCAATACCCACTACGAAGCGGCTTTCCGCCGCGCGGGCGAGTATGTGCGCACCTGCCACGTGAATGTGCAGCACGCCTACAACGTGGCCTATGCCTGGCGCCACGTGAAAGGCGAAAAGGGCGCGCCCGACGAGGTGCAGCTCTATAAGGTGACGGAACCCGCCAAGGTGCTGGAATTGATGACTGTCGAAAGCGCCAGTCCCTCGACGTCCAAGGTAACCATCACGGTGCTGGGCGAAGGCCGTTGGGATGCGGCCGAAATCGCCGCCGCCCGCGCTTCGATCCAGAGCGCCACGCCGGTCTGCCGCAAGGGCGGCGAAGGCTGATCGATGGACGCCCGCGCCCAGCAGATCCGCGCCAGCGGCCTGTCATTCTCGCTGTTGGCGGGGGCGTTCCGCTTCCTGGGCTGGCTCAATGGCGGCGCGGCGCTGGTCCTGACGGGCTTTTCGCTGGGCGTGGTGGGGGGCGACATCGCCGCGCCGGATCTGCAGCTGCCGCTGGCGCTGTTGCTGGGCGGCCTGCTGGCTGCCTGCCTGGGAATATTGTTTGCCTACCTGGCGCAGGTCAGCTTGTTGCGCCAGGGCTACACCGGCCATCTGACGCGCGCCCACTGGCCCGCGCAGATTCTGGCCATGCTTTGCTACCTGATCAGCGCGCTTGCCTTCTGCGCCGCCTGCTGGCTGGCGGCTGCGCAGGCAATCACGGATGCGCCCCAGACCACCACAGCCTATGCAAGGCGGTAGTTGCGGGTAAACCCGTGTGCGCAAAAACGTTGGACTTGGATTTGTGTTGAGAATAATATGCGCACAGCGTATATAAATCTCCTGTTCGGGGCCCGTCATGACCATCTCCCAGCAAGCCTTCCTGCGCGACGCCATGCGGCGCCTGAATCTCACTCGCGACGTGTTCGCGACCCGCATCGGCGTCAAGCGCCGCGCGCTCGATACCTGGTTGCTGCCAGAGGGCTCGCAGGAATTCCGTGCGATGCCGGAAGTGGTGCAGCGCTTCGTCAGTGAAATCGTCCAGAACGGCGTCTTGCTGGAAAAATATACGCAAAGCGTACAAGAAGGTCCTTTGCGTGACCGTATCGCGGTGGAGGGCAAGCATCAGTTGCTGTCGGTGGATCAATTCACCCGCGAATCGGTGGAGGATCTGTTCCGCGTGGCCGACATGATGCAGCCCATCGCCCGCCGCCAGAAGGTGTCCCGCGTGCTGGAAGGCGCGGTGCTGGGTAACCTGTTCTTCGAGGCCAGCACCCGCACCCGCGTCAGCTTCGGCTCGGCGTTCTGCCGCCTGGGCGGCTCGGTCTGCGACACCACCGGCTTCACGTTCTCGTCCATGGCCAAGGGCGAATCGATCTACGACACCAGCCGCGTCATGAGCGGTTACGTGGATGCCATGGTCATCCGCCATCCGGACCAGGGTTCGGTCGCGGAGTTCGCCCGCGCCACCAACATTCCCGTGGTCAACGGCGGCGACGGCCCGGGCGAGCACCCTAGCCAGGCCCTGCTGGACCTGTACACGATCCTGACGGAGTTCTCGCGCCTGGGCAAACTGCTGGACGGCGCGCATATCGCCATGGTCGGCGACCTGAAGTACGGCCGCACCGTGCACTCGCTCATCAAGCTGATGGCGCTGTACAAGAACGTGAAGTTCTCGCTGGTGTCGCCCAAGGGCCTGGAAATGCCGTCCTACATCATCGAGCAGGCCAGCCGCAACGGCAACGTCATCGAGCAGAAGAGCTCGCTGGCCGAGGGGCTGGCCGGCGCCGACGTGATCTACGCCACGCGCGTGCAGAAAGAGCGCTTCGCCAATGAAGAAAACGAAGGCTACACCCCGGACTTCCAGATCAGCCGCGCCATCATCGACGCCTACTGCGGTCCGGACACCATCGTGATGCACCCGCTGCCGCGCGACAGCCGTCCCGGCGCCAACGACCTGAGCGTGGACTTGAACCACGACCCGCGCCTGGCGATCTTCCGTCAGACCGACAACGGCATCCCCATCCGCATGGCGATCTTCGCGGTGTTGCTGGGCGTCGAGGGCCTGGTCCAGCACTCCCTGCGCGATGTGACCTGGCAGCATCCGTCCCATATCGGGCCGGACGATTCGTCCTTCCACGGACTCGAATAAGCGCCGGGCGCCGGGCCGAATATCCCTAGGCCCAGGCCGCAGGACGGCCTCGGCCCGGGGTTTTCAAGCATAATCCGCGCTGGTTTTTTCTGTCGCGTGTCGTTTCCGGACACGCCGTGGAGCCTTCGGGCGGATTATCTATATGTCTTCAAGCAGTCTTGGCGTCCCGCCAATTCCCGACCGGCACGCTGGCGCATCCGATCAGGCGTGCTACCTGAGCGCGTCCAACGAGCAGGCCTGGATTGCGGTCTACCAGTCGGTTGACGCCTATACGCGCGGGCAAGTCGCCGCGGTGGTGGGCGACAGCCTCTCAGAACTGGTCGACGCCTTTTATTCCACCCTGCTGGCCGACGCCGAGGCCGGCCCGCGGCTGTCCCATGAAATCGTGTCGAGCCGCCTGCATGCGGGCATGACGCGCTGGCTCAAGGGGCTGCTGTGCGTGCGCGACCAGGGCGACATCGCCGCCCTGATGGCCACGCAGAAAAAGGTGGGCGAGGTGCATGCCCGCGTCCATATCCCCATCCATCTGGTGATGGCCGGCGCCCGCATCCTGAAAAACGAGATTGCCCTGCGCCTGCGCGCCAGCGACCTGGACGGCATGGCTGCGTCCGTGGCCACCCAGTACGTGTGCAATCTGTTCGACCTGGCGGTCGAGCAGATGAGCCGCGCCTTCATGCGCGACATCAGCCGCGGCGCCCGCAACGACGAGGCCTACCGGCTCTTCGCGCTGGGCCAGAACATCTCCACGGAACGCGAGCGGCAGCGCGCCGCCTTGCTGGAATGGAGCCAGGCGGTGCTGATCGGCCTGCACTACCGCGCGCCGGGACAAAGCCTGCCGCGGCTGGCGGCCTCGGAATTCGGGTTGTGGTTGCAGCACAAGGGCGGGGCGATGTTCGAAAGCGCGCCTGGCCTGCAGCAGATCACGGACGCCGTCGCGCAGCTGGACGGCGTGGTGCTGCCTCAATTGATGCGAGGCGAGGAACTGGGGCAGGCCGGGGCCATGCCCGACCACGTGCGCGAATTGCAGGAGCTGGTGGCGCGCATCAAGCACCTGCTCAACGGCCTGTTCGATATGGTGGCGGAGATAGAGAGCGGTAGCGACCCGCTGACCAATGTGCTGAACCGGCGCTTCCTGCCCTCGGTGATCGGGCGCGAGATATCGATTGCGCGGCGCCAGCGCAGCGAATTCTCGGTTCTGTTGCTGGATATCGACCACTTCAAGGCCATCAACGACCAGCACGGCCACTCCGGCGGCGATCAGGTGCTGCGCCAGTTCGCCGAGGTCCTGCATCAGGCGTGCCGCTCCAGCGATTTCGTGTTCCGCTATGGCGGCGAGGAATTCCTGGTGGTGCTGGTTGACGCGCCGCGCGAGGCCGCGCTGGCCGCGGCCGAGAAGCTGGGCGCGGAGATCCGCCGCCATGTCTTCAATATTCCCGAGGCCGGCCCGCTGCACATCACGGCCAGCATCGGCGTGGCGACGTTCGACGGCCATCCGGACTACGCCTATCTGATCGACCGCGCCGACCAGGCGCTGTATCAGGCCAAGCAGGCCGGCCGCGACCGCGCCGTGGCGGCCTGAGGCCAGTCTTGCAGACATGAAAAAGGCCGCCCTGCCAAGGGCGGCCCAGCTTGCAGGCGCGTTGGCGCCCGCGGCTTACACCTTCTTTTCGCCGCCCAGCGCGTCGACCAGCTCGGCCATCATCTTGGCCAGTTCGCCCGTCATCAGCATCATGTCGGAGTCGAACTTCTCGTCGTCGTTGGCGGCCACGCCTTCATTGCCTTCCTTCAGCACGTCCAGGGGCGCGACGCGCTTGACGTCCAGGCCTTCGGTCAGGACGAACGAAATGCGGTCGGCCCAGGTCATGGCCAGGCGGGTGCACTGCTTGCCCGACTGGATATGGCGGCGCACGTCGTCGGCGTCGATCGAATGCTTGACGTAGCGGATGGCCGCGCCGCTTTCGCCCGAGGAACGCAGTTCGGTGTCCTGATCGATGGAGAAGTTGGCCGGAGCCTCATCCTCGGCCAGCCAGCCAGTCATGGCCGAGGCCGGGGACTGGGCTACATACAGGTTCTCGAGCGGGAAGGGATCCACGCACTTGGCCAGGAGGCCGATGACTTCGTCGGCCTTGGCCGAGGCGGCGGCATCGATGACCAGCCAATGGTTCTGCGGGTCGATCCAGACACGGGTGTCGCGGTACACGCTGAAGGCGCGCGGCAGGAGCTCGTCGGTGACGCGTTCCTTGATTTCCTTCATTTGCTTGCGGCCCGGCTTGTAGCCTTGCTGCTCTTCGATTTCCTGGGCGCGGGCCTTGGCGACCTGGTTGACGACCGTACCCGGCAGGAGCTTTTTCTCGGCGCGCAGGCTCAGCAGGATCTGGCCATTGACCACATGGGCCAGGCCGCCGTTTTCGCGCGGCGGCACCCAGCCCAGGCTTTGCATTTCGAGGTTGTTGCCGCTTTGGTAGGCATGCCGCGCGAGCGTTTCTTCAAGCTGGTCGCCGACCAGCGTCCACGGCGAGGAGAGGCGATAAATCTTGAGATTCTTGAACCACATGAGCGTCGGCCAAAAGGGTTGATTCTATACGACGCGGGCGCTTTGCCGAAGTGCGGCAATACCGCAGCGTGATGCGACACCTTCTGTCACTGACAGCCGCGGGCCTATGCGCTAATGTCCGCGCAGCAAGTCGAACTGGAGAGAAAAAATGAAGATCATCGGCGCCATCTTGATCGTCCTGGGCATCGCCGCCCTGGCCTACAAGGGCTTCAATTACAAATCCGAGGAGACCGTGCTGCAGATCGGTTCGGTCAAGGCTACCGCCGAGACCGAGAAGTCCGTGGCGATCCCTGCCTGGGCCGGCATCGCGGCCATCGTGGCCGGCGTGCTGGCGATCGGCGTGGGCATGCGCCGCTGATTGCCGGCGGCCCAGGCCGCCGCTTGCAGTATCCGAC
>NZ_JCBAMT010000028.1:0-70279 GCF_059760445.1 Achromobacter sp. D7-1
CCCCGGAGCCATCCGAAGCGCAGCCCCACCGGGGCGAGCATCGGAATGGCGCAGGGCAGCCTCGGCGGCTAAAGAACCCTGACATCCGCAAGCTCGAAGCCCCTCCCCATATCCCCAACACCAAAAGCCAAACCAAAACTCCCTACACGCCAGCGTCCACCGCCGCCAGGATCTTCCCGAACAACGCATCCGCATGTGCCGAATCCAGCCAGCGCACGATCACCACCATCTGCCGCTCCGGCTCCACCCAGGTAAACGAGCTACCCGCCCCCACGCCAAAGAAGCTGGAAGCCGGCACGCTCGGGAACACGCGGCCTTCATGATTCAGCCAGATCAAATAGCCGTAATACGGCGCGATCGCGCATGGCGTGCGCATATCCCGGATCCACTCGCTGGACAGGATGCGGCGGCCGTTGGCCATACCGTCGTTCAGCAGCATCTGGCCGATCAGCGCCTGGTCGCGGGCGCTGATGGACATGCCGCCGCCCCAGTGCGAGCCGCCCGGCACGGACGGCATGCGCTGGCCGTCGATCTCGACCCAGGCGTTGTCGTAGCCCACCCATTGCCAGTTTTCGCTGGCGCCGATGGGCCGCGTGACGGCTTCGCGGAAGACCTCGGGCAAGGGTTTGCGGAACAGGTGCAGCAGCGCATACGACAGCTGGTTGATGCGCACGTCGTTGTATTCCCAGTACGTGCCGGGACGCTGCAAGGGCCGGGCCTCGCCCTTCTTGCCGTCCGGCGGCACGCCAAAGGTGACGGCGCGGTAGCGGTCGGCCTGGTCGGATACGCCGAAGCGTTCGCCTTCCCATTCGCTGGTCTGTTGCAGCAGATGACGCCAGGTGATGTCGGCGTTCTGCCCTTCGTCGAAACCGATGCCGCGCACACGCTTGCCCACGGGTTCGTCCACGTCCGGCAGCAAGCCGCGATCATGGGCCACGCCGGCCAGGATTGCCAGATAGAGCTTGGCCACGCTGAACGTCAAGTCGGCGCGCTCGGGCTCGCCCCAGGACGCGATAGTCTCGCCGCGCACGGTGACCACGCCGGACACGGGGCCGCGGTCGTGGATCGGGCCGAGCAGGCGGTTCCAGGGCGGCGGATCGTTCAGGTGCACGCCGAAGTTGCCTTTGACGCTGCGGTCCCAGGCGGATTCGTGGTCGTTGGCGAACTGGATCGCCTGCTGCATGAGTGTGTTCATTGTTTCCCTCGTTATGTGTGTGTCTCAGGCCGGGGCGCTTGCGCGCGCGCCAGCCAGGAATTCCATTGCCGCCTGCACGCCGCCCGAGCGATGGGGCACGCCTGCGGCGGCCAAGCCCATTTCCACGCCGGCCAAGGTGCCGCACAGCGTCAGGTCGTTGAAGTGACCCAGGTGGCCGATGCGGAACACGCGGTCGGTCAGCTTGCCCAGGCCCTGCCCCAGCGACATGTCGAAGCGTTCCAGCACCACCTTGCGGAAGGCGTCGGCGCTGTGGCCTTGCGGCATGATCGCCGCGCTCAGGGCCGGGCTGTGCGCGGCCGGGTCCAGGCTCAGCAGTTCCAGCCCCCAGCCGGCCAGGGCCAGGCGCGTGGCCTGGGCGTGGCGCTGGTGGCGCGCGAAGACTTGCGGCAGGCCCTCTTCGCGCAGCATGGCCAGGGCCTCGTGCAAGCCGTAGAGCAAATTGGTCGAAGGCGTGTACGGAAAGTAGCCGCGGGCGTTGGCAGCGAGCATTTCGCGCCAGTCCCAGTACGAACGCGGCAGCTTCGCCTGGTGGGCCGCGGCCAGGGCGCGTGCGCTGACGGCGTTGAAGGCCAGACCCGGCGGCAGCATCAGGCCCTTTTGCGAACCGGCCACGGTCACGTCCACGCCCCATTCGTCGTGGCGGTAGTCGATGGAGCCCAGCGACGAGATGGTGTCCACCATCAGCAGCGCCGGATGCGCGGCGCCGTCAATCGCGGCGCGCACGGCCGCAATGTCGCTGGTCACGCCGGTAGAGGTTTCGTTATGCACCACGCACACGGCCTTGATCTCACGTTCCTTGTCTTCGGCCAGGCGGGCGGCGATGGCCGCCGCGTCCACCGGGTGGCGCCAGTCGCCTTCCAGGAAATCCACTTCCAGGCCCAACCGCCCCGCCAGCTTGCGCCACAGGCTGGCGAAATGGCCGGTCTCGACCATCAGCACGCGGTCGCCGGGCGACAGGGTATTGACCAGCGCGGCCTCCCAGGCGCCGGTGCCGGACGACGGGAAGATCACCACCGGCGACTGTGCCTGGAACACCTGTTTGATGCCTTCCAGCACCGCCAGGCCCAACGCGCCGAACTCCGGTCCGCGATGGTCGATGGTGGGCTGGTCGATGGCGCGCAGCACGCGGTCGGGCACGTTGGTCGGCCCCGGAATCTGCAGGAAATGCCGGCCGGACGGATGACTGTTCAGGGTAAGCATGCGTAGTCCCAAAGTGGAATATTTTTGTATACCAACAAAAGGCGCCAAGCAAACAAGCAGGGGTTGCCCGGCATGCGGACTTGCGGCATGCGTCACTCTATCCCATTGTTTTTACGTTAATAACCTAGGGTATACACCCATCGGGCGATACGGAACTACAGGTTTATAGTCTCGCAAAACACGGGGAATTTTTGTATACCAATGAGCAGCATTTCCAGCCTGATGCCTGATTCCGGCGCCGCCAGCGTGGCTGCCGAAACCGCGCCGCCGACTGCGGCCCGCGGCGCAGGCAACGGCCGCACCCTGCCGGCCACGGTGGCCGGGCAATTGCGCGAGCGCATCATCCAGGGTGAATTCCCGCCCGGCACTCGCCTGAACGAGCGCACCCTTTGCGACCTGCTGGGCGTGTCCCGCACGCCCTTGCGCGAAGCCTTTCGCGTGCTGGCCGCCGAAGGGCTGGTGCAGATCGAGCCGAACCGCGGCGCGCAGGTAGTGGCGCTGTCGGAGGCGAACATCCGCGAGGCCTTCGAGGTCATAGGCGGGCTGGAAGCCATGTCCTGCCGGCTGGCCTGCGAACGGGCCACGGACACCGAGATCGCCGAGATCCGCGCGCTGACCTACGAAATGATGGCCAGCCACGCGCGCCACGACCTGCCGACCTACTTCCAGACCAATCGCGCGATCCACGAACGCATCAGCCTGGCCGCGCACAACAGCCTGCTCAAGCAGCTGTACGACGCCCAGAATGCGCGCATCCAGAATCTGCGCTTCGTTTCGAACGAGAACCGCCAGAAATGGGATCTGGCGATGCGCGAGCACATCGAGATGGCCGAGGCCCTGGACGCGCGCGACGCCGACCGGCTGGCCGGCATCATGCGCCAGCACTTGCAGCGCAAGTGCGAGGCAGCGTTGAAGACCCTGGCCCAACCGCCCGCGGCAGTGGCCGATTCGGGCTGACGCCCCCTCTTGCGCAAGCAGGACAGCGGGCCGAGCCGCCCGCATGAATAGAAGATGTCAGATACGCAGTACGTGCAGTGACTTCCACAGGAGCCTCACCATGACTGATTTCCGCATCACCCCCGCAGCATCCGCGCCGACCCGGCGCAGCCCCATCCCCCTCAAGGCCCTGGCCGCCGCCCTGCTGGCCTGCGCCACGCTGGCGGCCCAGCCGGCGCTGGCCGGCAAGAAGGACGACACGCTGCGCATGGCCTACGACCAGGCGCCCGAGAGCGTGGACCCCTACTACAACAACGTGCGGATCGGCGTCATCATCGCCGCCAACGTCTGGGACACCCTGCTCTACCGCGATCCGGTCACCAACGAATACAAGGGCCAGCTCGCCAAGAGCTGGAAGCAGGTCGACGACAAGACCATGGAATTCGAACTGCGCCAAGGCGTCAAATTCCATAACGGCGAAGAGTTCGACGCGGACTCGGTGGTGTACACACTGAACTACGTGGCGGATCCGAAGAACAAGGCCGTGACGCAGCAGAACGTGGCCTGGATCGACAAGGTCGAGAAGATCGACAAGTACAAGGTGCGCCTGATCACCAAGGAGCCCTTCCCGGGCGCCAAGGAGTATCTGTCCACCACCGCCGCCATCCATCCGGCCAAGTACTACCAGGAAGTCGGCCCCAAGGGCATGAACGCCAAGCCGGTGGGCTCGGGGCCCTACAAGGTGGTGGACTACCAACCGGGCAAGTCCATCACGCTGGAGCGCAATGCCGACTACTTCAAGGATTCGCCCAAGGCCCAGCCCAAGATCGGCAAGGTGGTGATCCGCTTCATCCCTGACCGCCAGACGCAGATGGCCGAAGTCATCTCGGGCGGCGAGGACCTGATCATGAGCGTGCCCAAGGACCAGGCCGAACAGCTGGGCGGCATGCCCTCGCTGCAGATGGTCACCGGCAACACCATGCGCATCGTCTTCATGCAGATGAACATCCAGGAAGGCACGCCGGCGCCACAGCTGAAGGACGAACGCGTGCGCCGCGCCATCATCCACGCGATCGACCGCGAGTCCATGCTGAAGAACATCGTGGGCGAAGGCGGCGGCCTCATCAACACCATCTGCACGCCTTCGCAGACGGGCTGCACGCAGGAAGGCGCGCCAGTCTACAAGTACGATCCGGCCCAGGCCAAGAAGCTGCTGGCGGAAGCCGGCTACCCCAACGGCTTCGACATCGACCTGGTGGCCTACCGCGAGCGCAACCAGACCGAAGCCATCATCAACTACCTGCAGGCGGTGGGCATCCGCGCCAAGCTCAACTTCCTGCAGTATGCCGCCATGCGCGACATGATCCGCGCCAACAAGGCCTCGCTCACGCACCAGACTTGGGGCTCCAACCTGGTCAACGACGTGTCCGCCTCCACGCCGGTGTACTTCGCCTTCGGCAACGACGATGTCACCCGCGACCCGCAGGTGCGCGACCTGCTCACCAAGGGCGACCGCACCATCGACAGCGCCGCGCGCAACGCCGCCTACAAGCAGGCGCTGGACCTGATCGCGCAGAAGGCCTACGCGGTGCCGTTGTGGACCTTGCCTGCCTACTACGTAGCCACCAAGGACGTGAACTTCAAGCCCTATTCGGACGAACTGGTGCGCTTCTGGGACATGAGCTGGAAGTAAGGCGCGGCCCCGCGCCGGCCCGGCATCGCGCCGGGCCGGCGTGAGTCCAACGAAGAGGAAGCCCTATGCTGTATTTCACGATCAGGCGCCTGGGCCTGGCGGTGCTGGTGGCGCTGACGGTCTCGATCCTGGCGTTCCTGCTGCTGCACCTGTCCGGCGACCCGGCGCTGGCCCTGGCCGGCGAAGGCGCGCGCCAGGCCGACATCGACATGATCCGCAAGACCTACGGCCTGGACCGGCCGCTGGCGGTGCAGTATGCGGACTGGCTCTGGCACATCCTGCAGGGCGACTTCGGCACCTCGGTGTATTTCAAGACCGAGGCCGGGCCGCTGATCCTCTCCAAGCTCAAGACCACGCTCCTGCTGGGCATGGGCGCGCTGGCCTTCGCGCTGCTGATCTCGATCCCGCTAGGCGTGCTGGCCGCGCTGTACAAGGGCAGCCTGATCGACCGCATCTGCCTGGCGGTCGCCGTGCTGGGGCAGGCGCTGCCCAACTTCTTCTTCGCGCTGATCCTGATCATGCTGTTCTCGATCTCGCTGCGCATCCTGCCGGTGTCGGGCAGCGGCAGCTGGCAGCATTTCGTCATGCCGGCGATCGCACTGGGCTATTACGTCGCGCCCGCCTTCATGCGCCTGATACGCGCCGGCATGATCGAGGTCCTGGCCGCCGACTACATCCGCACCGCCCGCGCCAAGGGCCTGCCGGCGCGCAAGATCGTCTTCAAGCACGCGCTGCGCAACGCCATCGTGCCGGTGGTGGCGCTGGCCGCGGTGCAGCTGGGCTACCTGCTGGGCGGCTCGGTCGTCATCGAAACCATTTTCGCGCTGGACGGCCTGGGCTACCTGGCCTACCAGAGCATCACCTACAAGGACTATCCCGTGATGCAGCTGATCGTGCTGCTGCTGTCGGTGCTCTACGTGCTGCTGACCCTGGCGGCCGATATCGCCAACGCGTGGCTCGACCCGCGCATCCGGGTGTCCTGACATGAATACCCCTACCCTGACCCCGTCCGCTCCCGGCGTCCAGCCCCCGCTGGAACTGTCGGCGTCCGCCCTGCGCTGGCGACGGCTGCGCCGCAACAAGGCGCTGCTGGCCGGCGGCGGCATCCTGCTCGTCATCGTGCTGATCGCGCTGTTGGCGCCCTGGATCTCGCCGCATGATCCCTATTTCCAGGACCTGGCCTACCGCACCGCGCCGCCGGTCTGGTATGCCAAAGGCACCTGGCTGCATCCGCTGGGCACCGACCAGCTCGGCCGCGACTATATGTCACGCCTGTTCTACGGCGCGCGCATCTCGCTCTTGATCGGCATCAGCGTGGCGCTGATCTCGGGCCTGATCGGCACGGCCATGGGCATGGCGGCCGGCTATTTCGGCGGCAAGGTCGACATGGCGGTGTCCTTCCTGATCACTACCCGTTTGTCCATGCCCGTGATCCTGGTGGCGCTGGCCACCGTCGCCATCGTCGGCGGCTCGCTGTGGGTGGTGATCCTGGTGCTAGGGCTGCTCAAGTGGGACCGCTACGCGGTGGTGATGCGCAGCGCCACGCAGCAGGTGCGCTCGCTGGAATACGTGGCGGCGGCGCAAGCCGCGGGCGCCTCCACCTGGCGCATCGTCTGGGGCGAAGTGCTGCCCAACGTGGTGCCGCAGCTGATCGTGATCGCCACGCTGGAAGCCGCCAGCGCCATCCTGCTGGAAGCGTCGCTGTCCTTCCTGGGCCTGGGCGTGCAGCCGCCGCTGCCGTCCTGGGGCCTGATGATCTCGGAGGCCAAGGCCTATATGTTCTTCTCGTTCTGGCTGATAGCCATCCCCGGATCGGCGCTGGCCTTGCTGATCTTCGCGATCAACCTGGCCGGCGACGGGCTGCATCAACTCCTGACGCCTGAAGAGAGGGGCTGAGCATGAGCGACACGGACATCGTGCTGGACGTGCAAGGTCTGACCGTCGACATCGCCACGCCGCGCGGCGCCCTGCACGCGGTGCGCGACGTGTCGTTCCAGGTCCGGCGCGGCGAAACGCTATGCCTGGTGGGGGAATCCGGCTGCGGCAAGTCCATGACTTCGCTGGCCATCATGGGCCTCCTGCCCAAGGCCGCGCAGCGCAGCACCCGCCGGCTGTCGGTACTGGGCGAAGACCTGTCGGCCGCGCGCGGGCGGCGCATCAACGCGCTGCGCGGCAGCAAGATGGCCATGATCTTCCAGGAACCGATGACGGCGCTCAACCCTGCCTACGCCATCGGCGAGCAGTTGACCGAACACTACATCCACCATTGCAAAGCCAGCGCGCAGCAGGCGCGCGACCGCGCGGTCGAGCTGCTGGAGAAGGTCGGCATCGCCTCGGCCGGGCAACGGTTGACCCAATACCCGCACCAGCTGTCGGGCGGCCTGCGCCAGCGCGTGATGATCGCCATGGCGTTGATGTGCGGCCCGGAACTGCTGATCGCCGACGAGCCCAGCACCGCGCTGGACGTCACCATCCAGGCGCAGATCCTGCGGCTGCTGGCCGACCTGCAGGCCGAACTGGGTATCGCCATGGTGCTGATCACCCACGATCTGGGCGTGGTCGCGCGCATCGCGCGCCAGGTCGCGGTGATGTATGCCGGACAGATCGTCGAGGAAGGACCGGTGGCGGAACTGTTCGCGTTGCCGCGCCATCCCTACACCCAGGGGCTCTTGGGCTGTATTCCCGTGCCCGGGCGCACGCCGCCCGGCGAGGCGCTGGGCACCATACCCGGCGTGGTGCCGGCGCTGGTGGGCGAGTTGCAAGGCTGCGCCTTCCGCGACCGCTGCCCACATGCCCAGCCGCAATGCCGCGATGAGGTGCCCGTGCATGGTGCCGCGTCCGGCCAACAATGGCGCTGCATCCTCGAATCCGAAGGAGTCCCGGCATGAGTTCCTTGCTGCAAGCCGAGGCCGTCAGCAGGCAGTTCTCCATCCGCTCGGGCATGTTCCGGCCGCGCAGCACCCTGCATGCGGTCAATGGCGTGGACCTGGCGGTGGAGCGCGGCGCGGTGCTGGGCATCGTGGGCGAATCCGGTTGCGGCAAATCGACGCTGGCCCGCATGCTGCTGGGCCTGACGCCGCCGACCGAAGGCGCGATCCGCCTGGACGGGCAGGACATACGCAGCCTCGGCCGGCGCGCCCTGGCGCGCCGCGTCCAGCCGATCTTCCAGGATCCGTATTCTTCGCTGAATCCGCGCCGCTCCATCGCCTCCATCGTGTCGCTGCCGCTGGAAGTGCATGGCATCGCCAATCCCAAGCAGCAGAAAGCCATCGAAATGCTGGAACGCGTCGGCCTGCCGCCACGGCTGGCCCACAACACGCCGGGCCAGTTGTCCGGCGGGCAGCGCCAACGCGTCGCCATCGCACGCGCGCTGGTGATGCATCCCGAGATCGTCATCTGCGACGAGCCGACCTCGGCGCTGGACGTCTCGGTGCAGGCCCAGATCATGAATCTGCTGATGGACCTGCGGCGCGAATTCAATCTGACCTACGTCTTCATCAGCCACAACCTGGCGGTGGTCGAGCACATCGCCACCCATGTGGCGGTGATGTATCTGGGCCGGGTAGTCGAATCCGCCGCTACCGCGCAGCTGTTCCATGACCCATGCCATCCCTACACGCAGGCGCTGCTGGCCTCGGTGCTGACGCCCGAACCGGGCCTGGGCATCCCCGACATGGGGCTGGGCCTGTCGTTCCCGGACCCGTTGCGCCCGCCTCCCGGCTGCCCCTTCCATCCGCGCTGCCAACAGGCCATGGCGCAATGCAAGACCGAGCGCCCGGCGTTGATCCGGCGCGAGCAATCCGTGGTGGCCTGCCACCTCTATCCCCCTACCCCCAACGGAGTCCAGCCATCATGACCCGCGCACAAGCCATCGCCCAGGCGGAACAGTGTTTTGATTCCGGCGCGTTCCGCGCCCTGCTGGCGCGCCGCCTGGCACAGCCCACGGAGAGCCAGAATCCGGCGCGCGCGCCCGAACTCGCCGCCTATCTGGAAGCCGAGATCCGGCCCGCCTTCGAGGCGCTGGGATTTACCTGCCGCACGCTCACGCACCCGAAGGCGCTGGCGCCGTTCCTGTACGCCGAACGCATCGAGGATCCGGCCCTGCCCACCGTGCTGGGCTACGGCCATGGCGACGTCATCCGCGGCCTGGAAAAGGAATGGAAGGAAGGCCTGTCGCCCTGGGCGCTGACCGAAGCCGAGGGCCGCTGGTACGGCCGCGGCATCGCCGACAACAAAGGCCAGCACAGCATCAACATGGAAGCGCTGCGGCTGGTGCTGGAAACGCGCGGCAAGCTGGGCTTCAACGCCAAGTACCTGATCGAGATGGGCGAGGAAACCGGCTCCATGGGCCTGCGCGACCTGTGCGAGGAACATCGCGCGATGCTGGCGGCGGACCTGCTCATCGCCTCGGACGGGCCGCGGCTGAGCGCCGAACGCCCCACCATCTTTCTGGGCGCGCGCGGCAGCCTGAACTTCGACCTGAGCATCGAGGCCCGCGCGGGCGGCCACCACTCGGGCAACTGGGGCGGCCTGATTTCCAACCCCGGCATCCAGCTGGCCCATGCGATCTCCACGCTGGTCTCGCCCACCGGCCAGATCCGCATCCCCGAATGGGTGCCGCGCGAGCTGCCCGACGCAGTGCGGCGCGCCCTGGCCGACTGCCAGGTGGACGGCGGCGCCGACGGTCCCGAGATCGAACCCTGGTGGGGCGAACCGGGCCTGTCGCCCGCCGAGCGCGTGTTCGGCTGGTGCTCGTTCGAGGTCCTGGCCTACAAGACCGGAAACCCCGACACCCCCGTCAACGCCATTCCGCCGCGCGCCTGGGTGCGTTGCCAGTTGCGCTTCGTGGTGGGCGTGGACCCGGACGACCTGGTCCCGGCCCTGCGCCGACACCTGGACCGCCAGGGCTTCCCGATGGTCCAGATAACGTTGACGCGCGAGAACATGTTCCGCGCCACCCGCATCGACCCGGACGACGCCTGGGTGCGCTGGGCGGTGGATTCGCTGGAACGCACCTCTGGCGCCAAGACCGCCGTGCTGCCCAACCTGGGCGGCTCCCTGCCCAACGACATCTTCACCGACGTGCTGGGCCTGCGCACGATCTGGGTGCCACATTCCTATCCTGGCTGCTCCCAGCACGCGCCGAACGAACACCTGCCGCCGGCCTTGCTGCGGCAGGCGTTGAGCCTGATGACGGGACTGTATTGGGACTTGGGCGCGGGCGGCACGCCGGCATTGACGCGCTGAGACGCGACGCCAGGGCCTGTGCAAGTTCAAAAGGAACTTGCGCCGCCCCTAAGGCTTGCCGGACTGCCCCAGTCGCGCCCGCAGGAAATCGATGAAGCGCCGCACCTTGGCGCTGACGTGGCGGGTGTCGGGATAGACCGCGTAAACCTCCTGGCGCGGCAAGGTGTACGAGGGCAGCACGCGTTGCAGTACACCCCGCGCCAGCGGTTCTTGCAGCAACCAATCAGGCAGCGCGGCCACTCCGCATCCCGCTACGGCAAACGCCAGCAGCGCCGAAGCCGTATCGGCCTGCGCCACCGGCGCCACGCGCAGTTCATGCTCGCGGCCCTTGCCGTCCGTCAGCCGCCAGCGGTCACTGCGCCCCGGCCTGTTGGCCAGCCACGGCAACGCCGCCAGCGCCTGCGGCGTGCGCGGCATGCCGTGCTGGGCCAGCAGCGCGGGACTGGCCACAAGCCATAACCTGAACTGGCCAATCCGCGTGGCGCGGTAGCTGGAGTCTTCCAGCGCCCCCACCCGGATCGCCAGGTCCAGCCGCTCCGCGATCAGGTCCGCATGCGCCGAACCGGCGCGGTAGCTGACCCGCAGGGCGGGATGCTCGCGCGCATACGCCGCCAGCGCCGGCGCCACCACCAGGTTGCCGTAATCCACCGACGCCGTGACCCGCAGGCTGCCCGATAAGGCCGCCTGCCCGGAACGCGCCTCGTCCACGGCGGTCTCGGCCTCGCGCAGCAGGCGGGCGCAATGGCCGTAAAAGCCTTCGCCCGCCTCGGTCAGGGCCAGCCGCCGAGTGCTGCGTGTCAGCAGCGCCACGCCCAGTTCCTGTTCCAGCTGCTTGATATTGAAGCTGACCACCGCCTTGGTCGTGCCCAGCGCATCGGCCGCCGCCGTGAACGAACCGGCCTCGACCACCGCCGCATACATCGCCAGACGATTCAGATTGATCATGGAAGGCCGCTACGAATTGTCAAAAAAACACGAACAGTATATCTATTCATAAGGCATTTTTTGCGAACGACAGGACTCCTAGAATGACGCTCCCTCTCTGGAATCCAACCCCATGCCCGACCTTTCCTCGCACTGCCAGCGCCTGGCGCTCGACGCCCATACCCGCATCGA
Source organism: Achromobacter sp. D7-1 (assembly GCF_059760445.1). NCBI lineage: Bacteria > Pseudomonadati > Pseudomonadota > Betaproteobacteria > Burkholderiales > Alcaligenaceae > Achromobacter > Achromobacter sp. D7-1. The sequence continues at coordinate 11,409 of NZ_JCBAMT010000028.1, forward strand.
ACAATGGATAGGCACACCCGACGCACCGGACAGCCAACTGGCCGATCTGCTGGAGAACTTTGCGCCTGGCTTCAGCATGATCGCGGCCGACGGACAGCGCCTGTCCGCCACGGCCTTGCCCGCCCTGTTCGCCAGCCTGCGCGGCGCGCGCCCAGGCTTGAAGATCGATATCGACGAGCTGGCCGTGCTGCATGTCGACACGGCTTCGGTCTTGCTGAGCTACCGCGAGCGCCATGCCTGGAGCGCCGGCGCCACCCAGCGGCGCGCCACCGTCCTGTTCACGGTTCAGGCCGGCGGCCAGCCAAAATGGGCGCATCTGCAAGAGACCTGGGCCTGAGGATTGAACAGACTGGGACGGCCTCGAGGCCAAAAAAAAGCCTCCGGCTAGGAGGCTTGTCGTTGTCGTTTGCGTATCCCGTCCAATAGCAGATCGGCAATGAATTCCGCCAGGACCAATTGCCGCGCCGCATCCGGCGTCTGCCGCGTGAACCGTTCGATGATGCCCATCAGCGATTGGGCGAACCAGTCGGACGGTATGTCATCGCGGAACAAGCCGGCCTGCTGCTCGGCGCCCACGTTGCCGGCGATCATCGCCACCAGTTCGTCCTTCAGCGCCTCGGCCTCGGCGGCCTGGAAGAAGCCGATGCGCGTCAGGTTGGGATCTTCCTGCAGGATGGCGAGCAGGCCGCTTACGCTCTGGCGCAGACGCCCGGCCAGTTCGGCGCCTTGCAGATCATCGGGCAAGCGCGCCTGGCCGATGGCCTGCCGCAAGCGCTGGGCGAACAAACCCACCAGTTCGTCGTAGGCCGCCTGCTTGCTGGCGAAGTATTGATAGAAGACAGGTTGGGTCACGCCGGCCCGGGCGACGATGTCGCTGATCCGGGTATGCTGGAATCCGCGTTCCGCGAATTCCGCCGCCGCGACTTCCAGAAGTTGAGCCCGTGTGCGTTCACCCTTGGTGAGACGCTTGTCTTGCGGTAAAGAAGTAGGTCGTGCCGTAATCATCGCGAGAAAATACTACCCTTCGGCGCTTTTAGCCACTGGTTTTACCCACGGCTTCCAGCACGGATACAACCATTGCAATGTCATATCCAAAGTACTGGCCTGCTGTTGTCGCCATCGCCGTCGCCAGCCTGGTCTCGGGTTGCGTGCCCTACCCGGTCTACAAGACCATGCAGCCCGACGCCCGCGCCACGGTGCTGGACGAAAAATCCCATCCATTGGCCGATGCCCGGGTCGTGTTGATCAGCAGCACCTTTCCCTATGGGCGGGAACAGTTCCGCAATGAAACCCGCAGCGCGGCCGACGGCGGCGCCACCTTCGAGGCCTTGCGGGAATGGCGTGCCGAATCCATGGTGATCCACGGTTCGCAGGTCTACTTCTGGAACTGGTGCGTGGAAAAAGCGGGCTACGAGACCTACATGACCCTGGACCGCGACGCCGCGTATTTCAAGGACAAGCCGCAAATCACCCTGCGCCCCGGCGAGTCGCATTCCTGCAACAACTGGCCCGACCGGCAGGCGTCGCCCGCGTCGCGCTGAAATCAGTTGAAATCTCGGTAGCGCTTGAGACACTTTATGGCAACGGCCAGGCAGTAAAGTAGGAATACCGGCCCGGGCCAGGCGTTGCGCCTGCCCCGAGACGGATCAGGAGCAAGATCATGAAGCGGTTTTCTGGCCTTATGGCCATCGTCGCGGCGCTGTCATTGGCCATGGCAAGCGCGCCTGCCATGGCTGGCGGGCGTGGCGGCGGTTATTGGGGCGGCGGCCATGGCGGCGGATATCACGGTGGCGGATACCACGGCGGATATCACAATTACCATGGCGGCAGCAGCAGTTCCGACGGCTGGTGGATAGGCGGCGCGTTCGCGCTGGCCACCATAGGCCTGCTGCTGGCGGCGGATTCCGGGCCTTCCTACACCCAGGCAGGCGTCTACTCGTCGGGCGTGGGCTACACCAGCCCGCCGGTCTACGCGGCCCCCGTCTACAACGCGCCGGTCTATGAGGCGCCGCCCGTCTATGCCGCGCCACAGCCCCAGTACGAGCCGGTGCAATACGAATCCGTACCGCCGGTCAACAGCGCGCAGGCCAACGCCACCGTGGACTGCCAGCGCTGGGCCATGAACCAGAGCGGCTATGACCCGGCCACCATCACGCAATGGACCACCCAGGTCATGGTGGATTCCTACAACCGCGCGCTCGATTCCTGCATGACCAGCCGCGGCTATCGCGCGCACTGAAGCGCGATTCCGGGTATTCCCGCTTGTCCCGCCGCGCCGGCCTGCACACACTGCATGCCGGCGCGCCTCATTGGAAGGCCGTTGCCGCGTCCCGGCGGATAGGCTGCCGGGCATGACAAGGGGAAAGCATGTTGAATCTCAAGCGGATCGCGGGGCTGTGCGCCATCGGCGCGGCCTGCGCGTTCTCGGCCGCCGCGCAGGCGCAGGCCGACGCCAAGGCCATGACCATCGTCGTGCCCTATGGCGCGGGCGGCATCGTCGACAACACGGCGCGCGCCTTCGCGCAGAAATTGGCGGCGGAACTGGGCCGGCCGGTGGTGGTGGAAAACCGCGGCGGCGCAGGCGGCATGATAGGCATGAACACGGTGGCGCGAGCCCATGACGAGAACACCCTGGCCTTCACCGCCGTCAGCCCGGTCACGCTGTCGCCGCATGTAATGAAGACGCTGTATGACCCCTTGAAGGATCTGGCGCCCGTGGCGTCCGTGATGTATTCACCGGTCTATCTGGTGGGCGGCCCGAAGTTCACGGGCAAGTCCTTCCAGGACATGCTGGCCCAGGCCAAGGCCGATCCCGGCGGCCTGTCGCTCGCGACCGCCGGCGTGGGATCGCTGGGACACTTGATGCTGGAACAGATCAACGGCCAGGCGGGCGTGCGCATCACGCACGTGCCGTACAAGGGCATGGCGCAGATGGTGCCCGACGCCCTGGGCGGCCAGTTCACGCTGATGCTGGTCAATGCCTCCGGCCCGGTCAATGCGCTGATTGACGAGGGCAAGCTCACCCTGCTGGCCGTGGGCTCGCCAGCCCGGCTGCCGGCGCGGCCCGGCACGCCCACCTTGGCCGAACTGGGCTATCCCATGGCCAACATGACTTCCACCTTCGGCTTTTTCGCGCCGGCCAGCACCAGCCCGGATTTCCGCAAGCGCATGAACGGCCTGATCAACCGAATCGCCGCCATGCCGGACATCAGCAAGCCGCTGACCGACGCGCTGAACATTATGTCGCCCGGCACGGTGGAGCAGTTCGCGGCCCAGGTGCAGAAGGAATATGCCGACAACGGCCTGATCGTGAAGCAGGCCAACATCCGCAGCGAATAGGGGCAGGCCGCAGGCCGGCAACCCACGCGGCGGGATTCGGGAGTTCGGGGATGCGGCGGTTCAGCGCCGCCAGCCCCGCCAGGCGCACAGCAGGCCGACGGCCAGCAAGGCGCCAGCGGGCAAAACCCAGACGAATCCGGCATCCGTGTAGACCACCTGGTCGACCGGGTCGTAATAGCGGCCCAGCTCGTTGAAGTCCCACTTCAGGTATTGCGCGTACCAGGCGTAGAAGAAGAAGGCGGACAAGGCCAGGCTGGCCGCGCCGGCCACGCGCAGCAGGCCCTTGCTGCGTCCCGCGCGCACCGCGGCCTTCCACGCCAGGACCGCGCAGCCCGCCACGGCCGCCAGCACCAGCAGGTCGCCGACGTCAACGCCCATCGGCCGCCTCCAGGCCGTCCAGACAGGCCTGGGCTTCCTGCCATTGCTTTTCGCTGAAGACGCGCAGGCCGGCTCGTTGCAGCAGTTCCGCCGTCACGCCCACGCCGGGCTGCTTGCGGCCGGCGAAATGGCCGTCGTACACGTAGCCGCTGCCACAGGAAGGACTGCCCTCCTTCAGCACCGCGATGCCGATGCCCTGCTTGCGCGCGGCCTCCAGCGCCGCTCGCGCGCCGTGCACGAAGGGCACGGTCACATCCTCGCCCGACACCGCCATGACGCGGGCGCGGCCGGCCAGCACCGCCGCCGCGTCGGCGGCAGGCTCGATCTCGGCGGGCGGGCGCGGGACCGGCATGCCGCCCGCCATTTCCGGACAGACGGCCACCACCCGCCCCTCGTCGCGCCACCGGCCAAGCACGGGGTTGTCGTGGGACGCGCTGCGTCCGTCGTAGCGCACGGGGTTGCCCAAGAGGCAGGAACTGACCAGAACGTATTGCATGCGTAATCCGACGTGTTGGGCTGCCAGGCCCGGATCCAAAGCATGCATGATAGAGCACCCTGCCTGGCAGCCTGGCTGCCCGCCAGCCCCGGGATCAGCAGCCGGCCGCGCCGCTGTCGCGCATCCAGGCGCGCAGGGCGGGATCGCGCACTTGCAGCACTTCGAACAGGCCCAGCGCGTTCAACGCGGGCAAGGCCTCCTGGATGTCCTGCCGCGCCACGGCCACGGCTTGGGCCGGCGCCTGCGGGTCGAGGCAGACGCGGGCGTTCGCGAGGAAAGCCCCCACGGTCCCCTTCCTGACCTCCACGCCCTTGAAATCGCCTCGTTCGACGCCGTCCGGCAAGATGTCGCATGCCTTCATGTTCAACTCCTGTTGGTGTCCGATACAGGCGTTACGATAGACGGGACCCGCATGGCAGGTCTGCGTAGCTTCAGCCATTCAATACGGTTTTTCTGCCAATGGAAATCCCTGCTCCCAGCCCTCCTTTGCTCGATCCCCAACGCGCCCGGTCGCGCGGCGGCCCCAGGCTGATCGCCGTGCGCAGCCAGGACGGCGCGCTGCGCCACACCGCCATGCACCAGCATGCGCGAGGGCAGTTGCTGGGCGCCTATCGGGGCTTGCTGACGGTGTATGCGGGGGACCTGCAATGGGTGGTGGCGTCCCGGCAAGCCGTCTGGATTCCCCCCAACCAGCCGCATGGGCTGTACTCGCACGGCGTCTACGCCGGCTATAGCGCGTATCTGAGTCCCGCGGCCTGCGCCGGGTTGCCCGCTGCGCCCTGCGTGCTGCATGCCTCGGATCTGCTGGTGGCCGCGGTGGACCGCGCCGCATCCTGGGGCGACGACACGATGGGACCGGCGCGCAACCGCCTCATTGAAGTGATCTGGGATGAAATCAGGAGCTTGCCCCAAGCCGGCCAGGCGCTGCTGCTGCCCCGCGACCCGCGCTTGCAGCGGCTGGCGCTTGCGCTGTCGGACCAACCTTCGGACGTGCGGACGCAGGAGGAATGGGCCGCCGCGATCGGCATGTCGCCGCGCACGCTGGCGCGCCGCTACCTGGCGGAAACCGGTATGACCTTGGGGGCATGGCGCCAGCGCGCCCGCCTGATGCGGGCGCAGGAAATGCTGGCGGATGGCGCCGCCGTGACCACGGTGGCGTTGGAACTGGGTTACGACAACGTCAGCGCCTTCATCGCCATGTTCAAGCGCGAACTGGGCGGCACGCCGGGCCGCTACAACGGCCCGGGCGGCTAAACGCTCAGCCCTGAAGCCTGGTTCAGGATTCCTCGGCCGTCTTGCTGGCCCGGCGCGCGCGGGGAGCTGCCTTGCTGGCGGTCTTGCTGGCAGCCTTGCGGGCGGGCTTGGCGGGAGCCTCGGAAGCCGGCTCGGCCGGCGCCGGATTCGCAGGCGCAGTCTTGGCGGCGGTCTTCTTGGCCGCGGGGCGGCTGCGGGTCGCGGCGCGCTTCGCTGCGGGCTTGTCAGCTGCGGGCGCTTCCGCCGCAGGCTGGTCCGCGACGGGCTTGCTGGCCTTGGGCTCTTCCCTGACGGCAGTCCTGACCATGCCGCCCTCGAACGGATCGGATATCTTGGCAGGCGTCTTGCTCGCGGGCTGGCTGCGGCTTTCCGCGGCGGGCGGGGCAAAGGTCCATTCAGCGATATTCACGGCCGGCAGCGGCTGGCGCGCCTGCGGCAAGGGCTTGGGCATGGGCGGCAGGCGCGAGGGCTGGACAGGCTTGGACTCCTGCGCCCGAACCAGTGCGTCGGCCCGCAAGGCGTCCACCCTGGCGGCTTCCGCTTGCTCGCCAGCCTTTCTGGCGGCGTCGGCCTGGGCGCTTGCTTGCGTTGCTGCCGGCGATTGCGCGGCGATTGCCGCCGGCGCCTTGGTCGGCGTTGCGGAGTCAGTTTCGGCAGCCTCGGGGGAAGACGCTACGGCTGAAGCTTCGGCCGGCGCCACAGCGTTTTCGCCGCTGGCGCCCTGCTCGGCGACCTGGCCGGTTCCCCTACCCTCGCCACCCGACTTGCGCCCGCCGCGCGACTTGCGGCCGGAGCGGGAGCGGGATTCTTCCTGGGCCGCGCCGCCTTGCGCATCGCCGGCGTCGGCCGCAGCCGGTTGGCGGGCCGGGGCGGAACGGGAGGCGCCATCGGCGGCGGAGCGATTCGCGGCCGGCGCGCCGCTTGCGCTATCGCGGTACACATAGGTGCCGGCGTTTTCCTCGCGTCCGACTTCCAGCAGGCCGCGCGACTGCGCCTCGTCCAGCAAGTTGCCGAAGGCGCGGAAGCCGTAGTAGGACTCGTTGAAATCCGGCCGGCGGCGCTTGAGCGCGTCCTTCAGGGCCGACGCCCAGACCTTGCCGCTGTCGCCGCGCTCGGCCATGAGCGCTTCGAAGGTTTCCGCAACCATCTCGACGGCCTGGGTCTTGCGGGCCTCCAACTCTTCCTTGCGGCGGCGCTCTTCGTCGGGCGTGCGGCGTTGCTGGCTTGCGCCGGCGCCGCCACGGTTGTCTCGGCGCGCGTCCGCCGCGCGCTGGCCTTCGCGCGCCAGGTCGTCATAGAAGATGAATTCATCGCAGTTGGCGATGAGCAGGTCCGAGGTGGACTGCTTCACGCCCACGCCGATCACCTTCTTATTGTTCTCGCGCAGCTTGGACACCAAGGGCGAAAAATCGGAATCGCCGCTGATGATCACGAAGGTGTTGACGTGCGACTTGGTGTAGCAGAAGTCCAGCGCGTCCACGACCAGGCGGATGTCGGCCGAATTCTTGCCGGACTGGCGCACATGCGGAATTTCGATCAGTTCGAAATTGGCCTCGTGCATGGGGGCCTTGAATTCCTTGTACCGTTCCCAGTCGCAATAGGCCTTCTTGACCACGATGCTGCCCTTGAGCAGCAGGCGTTCCAGCACCGGCCGGATGTCGAATTTCTGGTACTTGGTGTCGCGCACGCCCAGCGCCACGTTCTCGAAATCACAGAAAAGCGCCATGCTGACGTTTTCGTTGGGGGTATTCATGTTTTGCTCCAATGCGATGGCGGCTGTCGGGCGAGACGCCGCCAGATGACGCTCATGATATACATATCTGCCGCCCATCCGCGGCGCACCTACCCAGCAGCCATGCCAGAAGCTCCCTTGTTCCCGGCGCTTGCCACCGATCGTCTCGTCCTGCAGCCCCTGGAAATCGGCGATGCCGAGGCCATCCAGCGCCTGTTTCCGCAGTGGGAAGTGGTGCGCTACCTGGTCGATCAAGTGCCATGGCCCTACCCGCCCGACGGCGCGCGCCACTATCTGGAGCAAGTGGCGATCCCTGCGATGCGGCGGGGCAAGGAGTGGCACTGGTCCATCCGCACCCGCCAGGCGCCCGGCAGCCTGATCGGCATCGTCAGCCTGATGGACGACGATCCCTGGAACAACCGCGGTTTCTGGCTGGACCCCGCCCATCACGGCCACGGCTACATGACCGAGGCCAGCGAAGCCGCCACCGCCTACTGGTTCGAGGTGCTGGGCAAGCCGCTGCTGCGCGCGCCCAAAGCCGCCGTCAACGTCCCCTCGCGCAAGATTTCGGAGCGCGGGGGCATGCGCCTGGTCGGTACCGAGGAACGCGGCTACGTCAGCGGCCGCCTCCCTACTGAAATCTGGGAGATCACCCGCGAGGAATGGCTGGCCCGGCAAAGCCGCTAGGGCCGGCGCAAGGCCGCAAGCACGCCGGCGCAGGCGGCGGGCGTTTGATGAATAAACCCGTCCCCATTATTTCCTGGATCGCGCCGGCCCGATAGCCGGTCCAAGCCGCCGCTTACCGCCCTTTTCGCCCCTTTTTCCGGCCAATTGACCCGGGCGCGTCATGGCTAGAATTCCCGAAAGTCCGGCATTCCGCGCATGGAATGCCTATGTTTATCGGGCAAGATCCATGAATCCGTCTACCGTCATCGGCGCCGCCGTCGGCCTGCTCACCCTGGTTATCGTCGTGGCCCTGGCCGCCACCGACCCCGGCATGTATATCAACCTGCCCGGGCTGGCCATTGTGCTGGGCGGCACCGCGGCCGCCGTGTTCATCGCCTACCCGCTGTCCGAAGTGCTGCGCGTCTTCAAGCTGGTGCGCACCGTCTTCCGCAACGACCAGCACGACCAGCAGCGCGACATCGAAGAGCTGGTGTCCATGGCCCAGCTGTGGATGAACACCGACGTCCGCAAGGTCGAGCAGGAACTCAAGAAGGTCAGTAACCCCTTCCTGCGCACCGGCGTGCAGCTGATCATCGACAACACGCCCGAAGACCAGATCATCGAACTGCTGCAATGGCGCGTGGCCCGGCTGCGCGCCCGCGAGCAGGCCGAAGCCCAGATGTTCCGGGTCATGGCCACCTTCGCCCCGGCCTTCGGCATGCTGGGCACGCTGGTGGGCCTGATCAACCTGATGTCGGTGCTGGGCGACGGCAGCATGCAGATGATCGGCCAGCAACTGGCGATCGGCCTGATGACCACCTTCTACGGCATCCTTCTGGCCAACCTGGTGTGCAAACCCATCGCGCTCAAGCTGGAACGCCGCACCGCAAGGCGCGTCGAATCCATGAACATGGTGTTGCAGGGCATCGCCATGATGTGCGAGAAGCGCGGCCCGGCGGTGGTGCGTGAAACCCTGAATTCCTTCGTCATGCACGTCGAGGACGAGATCTACGACGGCGGCGCGGACGCCAAACCCCAGGCCGCCGCGCAAGCCAAGACGGAAGGCCAGGCCAAGTCCGCCGCCAAGCCCGCAACCCAGCCCGTCTCCATCGCCCGCCCTGCCGCCGCGCGCCAATGAGCCTGATTTCCCCCACCTTGGCGCAGCGGATCGAACAGGCCCGCCAGGCCCAGCTACGCGCCGAGAAAACCGCGGCCAACGGCGGTTGGCGTCCCAGCAAGAGCGACCGCAAGGACCGCTACGCCCGCTGGCACGTCGAAGAGACCGTCGAGCAAGACTCGGAAAACTGGCTGCTCAGCTACCTGGACCTGATCACCCTGCTGCTGGCCATGCTGGTCGTGCTGCTGGCGCTCACGCGTCTGCACGGCGGCGCCTTCGGCCAGTCGGAACAACCCGTGGAACTGGTCGGCACACTGGCCGAAAGCGGCCTGCCCGCCTACGACGGCGAATACTCCGAATTCGATGCCGTGCAGATTCCCGCAAGCTGGGCGCAGGCCGAGACCCCGGCGGTCGCCGCAGCCGCAGCCGCCGCCTCGGCACAACCCGCCCAGGAGGGCGAGGTCGTCGCCGAAGCCGCCCCGCCGCTGCGAGCGCCTTCCAAGGAATCGCTGGGTCTGGGCGACCTGGGCAAATCGGTAGACGTGATCATCAACGAACAGTCCGTCAGCTTCCGCATCAGCAACGAACTGCTGTTCCCGTCCGGCCAGGCCACGCTCAGCCCCACCGGCCTGGACGTGATCAAGCGCCTGGCGGCCATCCTCAACAAGAACGAGTACCAGGTTTCGGTCGAGGGCCACAGCGACCCCGTGCCCATCCAGACCCGGCAATTCGCGTCCAACTGGGAACTGTCCAGCAGCCGCGCCACCAGCGTGCTGCGCGAGCTGGTCCGCGACGGCGTATCGGCCCAGCGCCTGCGCGCCGTGGGCTATGCCGAGACCCGCCCCATCGAGTCCAACGACACCCAGGCCGGTCGGGCAGCCAACCGGCGCGTGGAACTCATCATGGACATCACGGCGCCGCAGAAGGCGGCGCAGAGTGCGGCGCCTGCCGCGCCGGCAAGCAACGCCAGCCAAGGCTAGGCGATCGAACGGCCGCAGCACGCACAAGTGGTGCGCTACGGCATTCTTATGCTTCTTGATCGATCGTTCTGGATCGCGGCAAAGAAGAATGCCGTGGTGAGGCCAAATAGAATGAGCCCGTTCACCGCCTCAATGGCTCCGACCAACTGCCAATGAGGCGGCAGGAACGCCGGCGCGTGCCCATAACTTGTTATGGCCTCCAGCGAATAGAGCATTGCTTCGGTAAGACTATGGACGGCGCCTATGTGCACATAGAGCAAAGCCCACGCAAACGCCTCTAAAGCGTGGAGGACCGCCGCAAATAATGCAAAGATTGCAACGGATAAGCCAAAGAGAATCTTGCTTTGGCCCCAATGGGACGGCGCAGCAGCCAGAATCCTGGCCATGGTCATGAATGCCGTGACATGCATGACGATAGTTGCGACGAATAATGGCAAACCCCAAAGCCAATCATCTTCCCAAATCATGCCGCGCCTCCCGGCCCTGGATCGTCCGATCAGAGAATTTCCCCAACATTCAAATCCGGAACAATCCCAGGCCTCGTTCACAAGCGCGCTCTGGCTGGAAAAAATGGGCTACGGACGTCCGGCAGACGTAATCACGATCTCGACACGCCGGTTCTGCGCCTTGCCTTGAGGCGTCGAGTTGCTCGCCACGGGGCGAGCTTCACCAAAGCCTTGCGCCGAAATCGAATTCGGCGGAACGCCCTTAGAGGTCAGGAAACGCGCGACGTTGTCCGCTCTTGCGGATGACAGTTCGAGATTGGAGGGGAACTGCGATCTCAGCTCCGGGCCGATGGGTTCGTTATCGGTGTATCCCTGCACAACGACTTGCTGCCCCGGCAGATTGGAAAGTGTAGGGGCAATCTTTGCGAGAGTCTGTTCACCTTTCGGACTAAGCCTCCAGCCGCCTTCCGGGAAAAGTATCTCGTTGACCATCGTCACCTTGAGCTCATTTTGCAATTGCGTGATCTGCGCGCGATCGCCGCTCAACTCTGCCGTGAGCTTTTGGTTGAGGGCGGCATACTCAGCCGCCATCTGGGCTTCTTTGTCATAGGTCTTTTTGGTAACACAACCCGAGACCGCCAGCATTAAGCACGCCATTACAGCAAGTTTGCCTGGTTTCATATTTCTCTCCGCCGATGTTGTAAAACGGCAGCGCGAGCGGCTGGCTCGTTCCGCCGAATGTAATATTGGATTCGCACGACAGGACCGACCTCTGCAAGTCTCAAAAAAGAGAGTTGACAGGTTCCACGTAACTACATGGCAAAGGTAGTCAGAAGTGAACCAAGTCACCACTCATTTGACGCCAGCGTCCTGTCGACCCTATCCAGGTTCCGGCGTTCTGGCTCCTCCCGTGAAATCAGTCACGACCTTGGCAGGCGTATCCGGCCTGGTCAGGCATACATTCGGCGACAGGGTTTTGAGGTATGCCAAAGAAGCCGTGATGCTTGATATCGAGCTGATCGAGAACCAGGAATGCTTCATTCCTCAGGTCGTCATGACAGACTTCCTGTGGGAGATCGAACGGCGTTCCGGAGAGGCCAACCTGGCCCTGCTTGCCGCCCCGTGCCTGTCGCTCACGACCTATGGCCGCTGGGGAGAATATGTCCTGGCTGCCGACAACCTGGGCGAGGCGATTGCGCGGGCCGCGTCCTCATTGGGCTATCACAGCACAGGCGACCGGTTGCAGCTCACGATAGAACAGGGCATTGCCCGAATCAGCTATTTCCATGCCATGCGAGGCCGTCGCGGCTACGCGCATATTGCAACCGGCACCGCGGTAGTGTTGCTCAGCCTTTTGCGCCCCTATCTGGGAGCGGACTTTCTTCCCATTCAGATTGAACTGGATATACGCCGTCCAACGGCGTCCGCCCCTTTCGAGGATACTTTCCTGTGCCCCGTCGTGTTCGAGACCGAAGCCGTAGCCGTCTGCATTGATGCCCGCCTATTGCAGCGCCCGGCCAAGGCGGGCATTCGGTCGCGCCTGGTGACGATCGATGACGTCGCGCGGGTGCTTCTGGAACCTGCCGACCTGGGAAACTTTCTGGGAGTGGTCGTCGCGCATATCCGCGCACAGGTCCAAAGCGGCGTCGTATCGATCGACAGCACGGCGCGGGCGTTGGGCAGCAGCGTGCGGACGCTGCAACGGGTGCTGCGCCGCGATAGCGGCTCGGACTTCAGAGAACTCGTGAACGTCATCCGCATGCGCCGCGCGAAGGAATTGCTCGCGGGGACGAATGCCTCGATCACCGAGATTGCAACGGAATTCGGATACTCCAGTCCGGCGAATTTCGCTCGCGCGTTTCGCAATGCCGTCGGCTTGGCGCCGCATGAGTATCGGCTGAGTCAGAAGACAGGCTAGAAACGAATCGTCAAACCCGCCATCGGCCCCTGCAGCACCGCGTCGAACTTGAAACCGCCGCGGTTGTAATCCACGCCCAGGGCGCGGTAGCCGACGGCGGCGGATACGCTCTTGCTGAAGTTGTAGCCGACACCCAGCCCTACATCCCAGTCCGCATCGGCGCCGCCTGCACCGATCAGGCCCCAGCCGGTGATGTAGAACTTCTGGGTCAACACGTAGTTTCCCCGCACGCCTACCAGCCCGTCGACCCAGGTGGCGCCGTCGCTGGTTTTTCTGCCATTCAGATGCGCGCCTTTCAAGGTGACGTCGGTATCGACCGACCAGACCCGCAAGCCCGCCACGACATCCAACTGGTGTGGCGAGTTTTCAAGGACGGAATAACCGACTCCGATGAGCCCCGCAAACGTCGACGTCTGCACCTCTGCGCTGGTGGCCAGAATACCGTGCGGCGTATCGCCCTGCGAACCGATTTTCGTGTAGATCAAATCGCCGAAAATACTGTAGCGACCTTTGCGCGCGTCGCCGATAAGCATGGCTCCGAAGTCAAGGTTGTCGAACAGTTTGTCGAATCCCGCGTCGAAATCGATGACGGGGGAACGCGACTGAGAGGTCTTGCCCGACAGTCCGGCTGCCCAGAAATACGGCGTGACCGAAAACTTCCATTCGCTGGAAGGCTGGGAGTCTGCCGCGGCAGACTCCCCTTCCGCGCCCGCCACGGAACCGGCATAGAGCAATCCGCAAACCAGGCAGCCTGTGATCTTCTTTTTCATCGTTAGAGATTCAGCTGACTCTTCTTACCGGCGGAATGGTCCAGGATCCGTTGATGATCGAAGGATCGCTCTCATTGGGCCAATACAGGCGCATCATCAGGATGAATTCCCCCTTGGGCGCCGGCAGCCAGTTCGACTCCAGGCCTGGGCCGGGAGATTCGTGCTGAATGAGCAAGTCGATCGAGCCGTCCGCTTTTGCTTTCAGCGGCTGGCGCGCGCTGATGGAATAACGGTTGAGCGGGTTATCGACAAAGAAGTAGTCCGCGTCATACATGGTCAATGACCAGAATCCGGAAACCGGCGGCGTAAGCCCCTTCTTGAACGACAGCACGTACTTTTCCGAACCATTGTAGACGCGTTTGATTGCGCCGGTATCCGACTTCAGGGACGTGGGATAGATGGCATCCTGGGGCCGGTTGGCGCCCAGGCCGATCGCGGTGATCAAGGCTCGCTGGATATAGTTGGTGCCATAAATACCGGTCTTGGTCGTGAATCCCCAGCCATCGACGTCCTGGATGTCGCCGCCGCTGGACTTGAAGTGCGTCATGATCCGTCCGAAACCTACCTGCGGAACACGTTTGGCAAGAGCGGGATCGAGTTTGGATTTGTCGAAGTCCTGGCCCGGCACGATACCCATCGATGCCAGCTTTGCCACCAGGGGCGCGTCCGCCGCGCTCGGCGGGTTTCTTTTCAGCAACTTGGCAAACAAGGTGAAGTATTCGATCGCGTCCATGTTGTTGACCTGATCGCGAACGGACGCTTTCATATCGATGGCAGGATCGACCTTGCCTTGGGGCGCATTCCAGTTCTTGCCCCAGGCGCTGAGGGGACAGAGCTTTACTTCGTCTTGCAGCTTATGGACTTTGGCATAGTCTTCCGGCGTGCCTGAACAGTAGATGCGGCCCAGCAGCCACACGATGCTGGTCGGCGACTTGTATTGCGTCATGCCATTGGGAATGGTCCCCTCCCAGCCTGGGCCCGTCACCACGAAGGTTTGCGGACCGGTGCCCGTCGTGCGTTTTCCAGGCACGTCAAACACGGTCGTCCAACCGTCCAGCATCGGGAACAGCGCGTAGCGGTCGTCCAGGTCGGGCAGGCTGACGACCCAGGGCTCGTCGCCCACATCGAAAAAGGCCGTGGTGTAGAGGGTGTCGGCGTTCGGCGCGGTCACGTCGCGGAATTTGGCGTCGGGATATTGGCGCAGCTTGATGAGATGCCCCATGGGCGCGCGGGTGCCCTTGGGCTCCGCGACGTTGGTGATAACCCGCCGGGTCATCTCCATCGTCACCAGGGGATAAGCATAAATATAGGCTTCGGTCGCCAGTGCAAACTGCTCATCGCCTTCCGGGAAATTGGCGACCAGGCCATCGGCCGCGCGTGCGGAAGCGCCCAGGGTGGCGGTTGCCAGCAAGGCGACGCCACCGGCATTGAATTCTCGACGTGTTAGCTTCATTCACATGCTCCGACAGAATTACTTATAAAAACGTGGAACAGACACAAACCTGGACAGCCATTGCCCAGCGAAGAAAGAAACACCCGCAGCGTAGGAGAAGGGAAATCGGCTCGCCACTCATTTTGCGCCACGCCCTCCAACGGGCGGGCGCGAAAGCAATGGACCTGCTTCCGGTGGGCAGAATGCCCGGGTCAGACAATGCCGTGCTTCCTCAGCACTGCCTGCTCGTCGCCCGACACCCAACCGAAAACCCTGGGCGCGCCATCCAGTAATTGGACAAAGTAGTGCACGTCAAAATCGATATGCGTATCCGGCTGGCCCGCGCGCGCGTAGATCGCCGTCCAAGCCACGTGCGCTACGCAATGCAGTTCGTCTATCGGCGACAACCGGATATTTCTGATCCGCATTTCCTTCGTGCCTATCGCGCGATAGTGTGCATATCCTTGCGCCATGGCCTGTCTTAGCTGGTCGTCGTTCTTCCCGGACATCACGCCGGCCGGAGACGCCGCGATGAAATCAGATGCATAAAGGGATGCCATCTCCTCCATGTCCACGTCTCCTTGCAAGGACTGGTTGAAAAAGCGTGCATATCGCTCGAACAACTTTTCTACGATCGGCTTCATTGCGCCCTCCTCTGATTGGATTCAGCTATTGCGGCCCACTCTGCCGTCCGCCCCTCGGGGCCTCACAGCGGCACTGGCCGGTTCCGCAGCACGTTCTTCATCACCAGCGTCGAGCGCAAGCGCAGCACGCTCGGCAGCGCCGACAACACCCGGTCGTAGAGCGCCTGGAACGCCGGCAAGTCCTGGGTGACGACATGCAGCATGTAGTCCGGGTCGCCGAACAGCCGCTGCGCCTGCACTACCTCTGGAATGTCGCGCAAGGCGGCTTCGAACGCCGACACCCGGTCGCTGCTGCCTTCGCGCATCGTGACGAAGACGATGGCTGAGAAGTTCAGCCCGACGGCCGCCAGATTGATGTTGGCGCCGTAGCCGCTGACCACGCCCGCCTCTTCCAGCGCCCGCAGCCGCCGGTGGCAGGGAGACAGGCTCAAACCGACCCGTTCGGCCAGGTCCGTGATGGAAATCCGGCCATCCTGCTGCAGTTCAGCAAGAATCTTTCTATCTAAGTCATCCATAAGGAAGATTCTACCCAGATATTGGGTTTTTCAGGTAGATAGCGGGAGCACTTCCCCGCTCATCGCCGATAACATTCCCCGCCTGTGGTTCATTTGGGGTATGCAGTTGGAAACCGGCAATCTGGTGGCGTTTTGGCTTGTTTCGCTTTCGTTGGTTGTCGTCCCGGGCGCGGATTGGGCGTATGCCATATCCGCCGGCTTGCGGGACAAGGCAGTGCTTCCCGCCGTGGCGGGCATGTTGACCGGCTATCTGATGATCACCATGGTGGTCGCGGCGGGGATAGGCGCCCTGGTGGCGAGCGAACCCGCCATCCTCACCGTCCTGACCCTGGCCGGCGCGGCGTATCTGTTGTGGCTGGGCGCCAACGTGCTGGCCCATCCCTCCGAGCCCCAGGCCGGCGATGCGCAAGCCTCGGAACATTGGATGGCCTGGGCGGCGCGCGGTTTCGCGGTCAGCGGCGTCAATCCCAAGGCCATCCTGCTGTTCCTGGCCTTGCTGCCGCAGTTCACCAGCCGCGATGGCGCGTGGCCGATTTCCACGCAGATCACGGCGCTGGGCATCTTGCAGATCCTGAACTGCGCGGTCATCTACACCTTGGTGGGTCTGGGCTCGAAGGCGATCCTGCAAACGCGGCCGGCGGCGGCGCGCCGGGTGAGCCAGTTCTCGGGCCTGGCCATGATCGTCATCGCGCTGATTCTTTTCGGGGAGCAGATCGCCGTCCTGATGACTTGATCGGCCTGATCCCCTGGATGCCCGCCGCCCGCGCCCTCCAAAACTTCCCCGGGCGGGTCGATTCGTGGTCAATATCCTGTCGGATGAACAGATCAAGATTTCCAACCAATTCGCTCAGCGAGGCACGGACAAGCGGCACGAAGTCGAGTTGCAGGAATCGCCGCTAGGCAATCCGATCATTGCCGGCAGCCCGCACTGGCTTGATTGCGAGATTTATACCGAACACGCCGCTGGCGATCACCTGACCGTGATTGGCGAAGTGAAGGCGCTGAACCAGCAAGAAGCTGCTTCAACGGCGTTTCCCCAGCTGGACGGCTCACCGTTGCCCGCGAGCATTGGAATGGCGCAGGGTAGCCTCGGCGGCTAAAAAAAGAACCCTGACATCCACGAGCTCGAAGCCCTATCGCCCCTGCACTTCGATTATGGGAGGCAGCGTTCTTGAGCCGCCGCCGTCCGGACTGCGGGATTCCGATGCTCGCCCCGGTGGGGCTGCGCTTCGGATCCCTCCGTCCGGCCACCGGCTCACGGCATCTACCCATGAACGGGTTCCGAAACCAATGCATTAGGCGACTGCCAGCCGAGGACCCCGGAGTCATCCGAAGCGCAGCCCCACCGGGGCGAGCATCGGAATGGCGCAGGGCAGCCTACACGCAAGCCGGCGCGCGCTGAGCCTGTGCGTTTTTAGTTTTTATGAAGTCCGAAGGAAAAAGAAAAAGGCCAATCCCGAGGGATTGGCCTTTTTTGCAATACTTGGCGGAGAGGGTGGGATTCGAACCCACGGTACGGGGATACCGTACGCCTGATTTCGAGTCAGGTACATTCGACCACTCTGCCACCTCTCCGTGGCTGGGTTTCGTAACGGCGGTTTACCCGGGGGCCGGGTTTTCCACAAAAGATCCCTGGTCGGAAGGATCTTCGTTGTCGAAGCAGCGAAGCCCGCAATTCTACAGGATTTTTTTTGTTTGTGTAAAGGGGGTGATTGAAAGTCCCCTACAGCGGGTTTCAACCGGCTTTCGGAGGCGGCGTTCTTTGCCCAGAATTCCGATATGCCTGACGTTCCTGCCCAGGCATCCATCCGTCTCGGCGTTCATCCCGGAACCGCTAGTCCCATGGATCTGATCCTCATACTCCTGCTTGCGGCCGTGCTGTGCGTGCCCCTGACCCAGTTGCTGGGCCTGGGCGCCATCCCGGGCTACCTGCTGGCCGGCGTGCTGGTGGGGCCGTCCTGCCTCAGGCTCGTCACCAATGTGGACACCATGATCAACGTGTCCCAGTGGGGCGTGGTGATGATGCTGTTCATCATCGGGCTGGAGCTTTCGCCCAAACGCCTGTGGGCCATGCGCAACGAAGTCTTCGTGCTGGGCTCCTTGCAGATGTTGGCTTGCGGCCTGCTGCTGGCGGTGGTGTTCGGCGCGGCGCTGCGGCATCTGGCGGGCATGGAGTGGCAGGCGGCGATCCTGTGTGGCTTGTCGCTGGCCTTGTCGTCCACGGCGGTGGCCTTGCGGCTGCTGGACGAGCGCGTGCTGACGCGCACGCCATTGGGCAGGTCGGCGCTGGGAATACTGCTATTCCAGGACATGGCCGCGATTCCGATGCTGGTGGCGGCGGGCCTGCTGGGTTCCGATGGCGCGTCGGCGCCTTCCTTCAAAGAGGCGCTGATTGCCGTGCTGGTAGTGGCAGCCGCTTACCGGCTGCGGCTGTTGGGATGGGCGGCCAAGGCGCAATTGAACGAATTGTTCACCGCCGCCGCGCTGTTGATGGTGGTGGGCGCCGCCCAATTATTTGACTTTGCCGGCCTGTCCGCCGGCCTGGGCGGATTCCTGGTGGGCGTGCTGATGGCGGAATCCCGCTACCGGCACGATCTGGAAAAGGCGATCGACCCGTTCAAGGGCTTGCTGCTGGGCCTGTTCTTCGTGGCCATCGGCATGTCCGTGAATTTGAAGGTGGTGGCCGACCACTGGCCGTTCATCTTCGTGGGCGTGTTCGCGTTGCTGCTGGTCAAGGCCTTGATCTTGTACGGTTTTTCGCGCTTTCTGGGGTTGCCGCGCTATCACCGCCTGCTGTTTGCACTAGCGCTGGCGCAGGGCGGCGAGTTCAGCTTCGCCATCTTCAATGAAGCCTGGGACAACCACCTGATGAACCTGGAACAGCGCGACCTGCTGTCAGTCATCGTGGCGATTTCAATGGGCGTGGTGCCGATGCTGATCAAGCTGCTGGAACGCATACCCGAGAACCGGGGCGGCATGGCCGATCTGCCGACGGCGGAACCCGCCAAGGACGAGGCGTCCCAGCCACCCACGCCGCGCGATCCTCCTCCCGCTGCTTGACCCTGCGCAGCGTACGGGCATGGCATGATTGCCGTCTTGCCGGGCAGCTACACTTGACGCCTGCTTTGCCCGCCCAACGTGCCCGACCACAGGAGAATGCTCATGCTTAAAGGAAAAGTCGCCCTTGTCACCGGTTCCACCAGCGGCATCGGCCTGGGTATCGCCACCGCCTTTGCCCAGCAAGGCGCCGATATCGTCTTGAACGGCTTTGGCGATGCCGCCGAGATCGAAAAGGTCCGCGCAGGCCTGGCCGACAAGCATGGCGTCAAGGTGATCTACGACGGCGCCGACTTGTCCAAGGGCGCCGCTGTGCGCGAGCTGGTCGAGAGCGCGGTGCGCCAGATGGGCCGCATCGACATCCTGGTCAACAACGCCGGCATCCAGCACACCGCCCTGATCGAGGATTTCCCCGCCGAAAAGTGGGACGCGATCCTGGCGCTGAACCTGTCGGCCGTGTTCCACGGCACCGCCGCCGCCTTGCCGCACATGAAGAAGCAGGGCTTCGGCCGCATCATCAACATCGCCTCGGCCCACGGCCTGGTGGCCTCGGCCAACAAGTCGGCCTACGTGGCGGCCAAGCACGGCGTGGTCGGCTTCACGAAGGTCACCGCGCTGGAGACGGCGGGCCAAGGCATTACCGCCAACGCCATCTGCCCCGGCTGGGTCCGCACCCCGCTGGTTGAAAAGCAGATCACCGCGCTGGCGGAAAAGGACGGCGTCGACCAGGAAGCCGCCGCCCGCGAACTGCTGAGCGAAAAGCAGCCGTCGCTGCAATTCGTGACGCCGGAGCAACTGGGGGGCACCGCCGTGTTCCTGGCTTCGGACGCCGCTGCGCAAATCACAGGTACGTCCGTCTCGGTCGATGGCGGCTGGACGGCACGCTAAAAAGGAATACCCGAATGCTGTTTCTGCTTTCTCCCGCCAAGAAGCTGGACTACGACTCGCCGCTGCACATCGAGACGCATACCCAGCCGCTGTTCGTGGACCAGGCCGCCGGCCTGATCAAGGTGTTGAAGACCAAGTCGGCTGAGGACATCTCCGAGCTCATGAGCCTGAGCCCGGCGCTGTCCGAGCTGAACGTGCAGCGCTATGCCCACTGGAAGCGCAGCTTCACCCAGGCCAATTCGCGCCAGGCGGTGCTGGCCTTCAATGGCGACGTCTACGAAGGGCTGGAGGCCGCGACCCTGTCGGCCAAGCAGCTGGACTGGGCGCAAGAGCACGTGGCCATCCTGAGCGGCCTATATGGGGTGCTGCGCCCGCTGGACCTGATGCAGCCCTACCGCCTGGAAATGGGCACGCGCCTGGCTACGCCCAAGGGCAAGAACCTGTACGAGTACTGGGGCCCGGCCATCGCCGGCTACCTGAACGAACGGCAGGCCGGCCAGAAAGCGCCCGTGATCATCAACCTGGCGTCCGAGGAGTACTTCAAGTCGGTCGACCTGAAGACTCTCAAGGCGCGCGTGGTGCAATGCGTGTTCCAGGACTGGAAGAACGGCGCCTGGAAGGTCATCAGCTTCCACGCCAAGCGCGCGCGTGGCCTGATGGCGCGTTATGCGATCCTGCACAAGGTGTCCAAGCCGGAAGGCCTGCAGGGTTTTGACCTGGAAGGCTATAAGTTCGACGCCTCTGCTTCGTCGGACGACAAGCTGGTCTTCCGCCGCAAGGTCTGACCCGGTCCCGGGCCTCGCGCCCGGGACGTCCCGATTCCGCCTGATCAATCCAGGGTAGTCACGCTGCCGCCGCCACTGGCGGCGCGTGCGTGGGATCGGCCAGCGCGTGCAGTTCCTGGCGGATCATGTGCGCGGCCTTCAGCATTTGTTTGACCGGATAGACCAGCGCGGCCTGCTCGCCTTCGGTCTCGAACTGGTTCGGCAGGCCGGTAGGCGCCTGCGCCCGGTTTTCGTCCAGCAGGTCGACCATGCCGGCCAGCGCCCGCTGCACGGCCTCGGGCGTGGCGGGCAGGGCGGCCAGCATGGGTATGGCCGCCGTGATCTGCGAGGCCAGTATGTGGTTCTGGATCAGCAGGTTGTTCAGCTCTGGCACGCTCACTTGGTGCGAGGTGGGCTCGCTCATCATGCGGTAGAAGGCCTCGGCGAAATTGCTGAACGAGATGTGCACGTTCTTGCGCGCCAGCCGCCACGCCAGGTCGGCGTCGGTCACTGCCGGGGTCTCGCCCGCCGCGGCGCCCACGGGCGCGCCGTGGGCCTGCATGGCTTCGACGTAGCGCAGGCCCGCGATCAGGTACTCGCGGTTGGCGCGCGTGGCCGCGGCCGCCAGCGGCTTCAGGTAGCGCGCCTCCCACCAGGGCAGGATGTAGCTGCAGATCAGCGCCAGCGCGCAGCCGATCAGCGTGTCGATGGCGCGTTCGCCGATCACCGACATGGACACCGTGCCTGGCGACACGAAGTGGAACACCAGCACCACGAACAGCGTATTGAAGGTGGCGCTGGCCATATAGTTCAGCTGCACCAGGCTGTTGCCCATGATGCAGGCGCCCAGCAGCGCCGCGAACAGCAGTTCCGGGCGGTCGGTCAGGTTGAACAGCAACAGGGCCAGGATGCAGCCGATCAGCGTGCCTGTCAGGCGCCAGCTATTGCGCTGGCGCGTCAGCGCGAAGCCCGGCTTCATGATGATGACGATCGTCAGCATGATCCAGTAGTTGTGCGCGGAAAACGCCGGCGACAGCCACTGGCTGGCCAGGGTCATGGCGATGGCCGCGGCGGCCGTCACCCGCAGCGCGTAGCGGAAGTGCGGCGAATCCAGGCGCAGATTGCTGGTCAAGAGTCCCACGCGGAATTCCTGGCGCGAAATGAAGCGCGTCAGCGACTTGTTGATGCGCAGCACGTCGGTGGGCTTGGCATCGGGCGAGGCGGCGGTGTGGTCGGCCAGGCGGTCGACGATGCGCGCCGAATTGCGCAGCCTGCGCAGCACCTGGACGATCAGCGCCAGCATCTCGGGCTCGCGCTCGCCCAGGCCCTGCTGTTTGAGCTGTTCGATTTCGTACTCGATGGCGCGCAGCTCGGCCTTGGCGCTGCTGCGGTACTGCACCTTGCGTCCGCGCGACACGTCCAGCGCGATGCGGTTGAGCTCCAGCGACATCTTCACCAGCGCGTCGCGCATGAACATCAGGCAGTCGCTGCCGGCCAGCGCGCGGCGCAGCGCCGCGTAGTCGGTATGCGTGGCCACCAGCGTGTCCAGCAGCTGCAGCATGTCGACGAACATGTTCCAGATCATCACGCGCTGGCGGTCGCCCAGGCCCTTGCCGCGGGGCAGGGCGCGCAGCACCATGTCGCGCGCCGCCTGGTGCTTTTCCGTCATGACGGACTGGCGTTGGATCAGTTCGCGGTAGGCGTCGTCCAGGTCGGCGGTTTCATCGTAGAAGGCGGCGCGGGCCGCCACGTAGTCGGCGGTGGCGAACAGCGCCACCGACATGGCCTGCTGCTCCTCGCGCAGCCAGAACAGGCGCGAGAACCCCAGGCTGAACGCGACGTAGAACAGCGCCCCGCCCAGCGTGGCCGCGGCGTGCGCCAGCACCTCGTGGGGCGCCAGCGGCGAATGCATGGTCAAGGTCATCAGCAGCAGGCCGGCAAAGCCGATCAGGCCGCCGCGCTTGCCGAATACCGTGAACATCGAATAGACGAAGCACTGCGCAATGACTGCCAGCCAGATCAGCACGGGATACGAGGAAGCGACCCCGGTGATGATGACGGTCAGGGTGCCCAGCGCGGCGCCGCCCAGCATCTCGTTGGTGCGGTGGCGCTGCGGCCCGCCCGGCTGGTCGATGATGGCCAGGCACTGCGCGCCGAAGGTCGCGACCAGCCCCGTGGTGTAGTTGCCGAAGACGCCGCCCAGCACCAGCACCGGCAACAGCATCCCCACCCCCTGGCGCACCCCTCCGAAGAAGTAGTGGCTGTAGAGGAAGCGGCGAATGCTGGCAATGCGCAAATCCATGGGTGGGGGCTCGGTTCTGGACGACAAAACAAGTATAGAGATGCTGCTCAATTTTTTGGGGCCAGATAGTTACCGAACCTTCCCTGCAACGGTCCGCGAAAGGTCGATTTGCCACCTTTGACGCAACGCGGTAAATTGCTCCACTTGCGCCGGTCTGCCTATCCGAAACCGGTGCGTTGAGGCGGATTGCCAGGGTCACCTCCCAGCCATCCCGCAGCAGTTACACCTGCCGTTGGCCGCGCCACAAGCGTGTGTTGCCAAGGCTTCCATTTCGACCTCCAGCGTCCCCCAGGGGCGTTTGCACTGCGTTCTGTCGAGCGTGTGCCGGGTCGGCAAGGTGTCCGGGTGGCGTGGCTCCGTGAGCCGCAAAGCGCCGGATCATGTTGTCGGAACCGGTATGGGTTCAGTTGCCGCCGTATCCGGGCGAGCAGCAGTCAGGGTTGCAGGGCCGGTACTGAAAGGAATGACAACATGGAACTGAATGGCGCCGATATCGTCGTGCGCTGCCTGGCCGATGAAGGCGTGGAACACGTTTTCGGCTACCCCGGCGGCGCGGTGCTTTACATCTACGACGCGATTTTCAAGCAAGACAAATTCCAGCACATCCTGGTTCGTCACGAGCAGGCCGCCGTGCACGCCGCCGATGCCTATTCGCGCTCGTCGCAAAAGGTCGGCGTCTGCCTCGTGACCAGCGGACCGGGCGTGACCAATGCCGTCACCGGCATCGCCACCGCCTATATGGATTCCATCCCCATGGTCATCATCAGCGGGCAGGTGCCCACTGCGGCCATTGGCGAGGACGCCTTCCAGGAATGCGACACCGTCGGCATCACGCGTCCCTGCGTCAAGCACAACTTCCTCGTGCGCGACGTCAAGGACCTGGCCGAAACCATGCGCCGCGCGTTCTACATCGCGCGCACCGGCCGTCCCGGCCCGGTGCTGGTGGATATCCCCAAGGACATCACCATCGCGCAGTGCAAGTACACGCCGCCCAAGGGCGAAATCTCGATGCGTTCCTATGCGCCCGTCAACAAGGGCCACCAGGGGCAGATCAAGAAAGCCGTGCAGATGCTGCTGGCCGCCGAGCGGCCCATGATCTACACGGGCGGCGGGGTCATCCTGTCGAACGCCGCGCCCGAGCTGAACAAGCTCGTGTCGCAACTGGGCGCGCCCTGCACCAGCACCCTGATGGGCCTGGGCGGCTACCCGGCCAGCAGCGGCCAGTTCGTCGGCATGCCCGGGATGCACGGCACCTACGAAGCCAATATGGCGATGCAGCATTGTGACGTGCTGCTGGCCATCGGCGCCCGTTTCGATGACCGCGTGATCGGCAACCCCAAGCACTTCGCCCAGAACGCCCGCAAGATCATCCATATCGATATCGATCCCTCGTCGATCTCCAAGCGCGTGCGCGTGGACGTCCCGATCGTCGGTAACGTCAAGGACGTCCTGGCCGACCTCAGCGCGCAGTACGACATCGCCGCGGCCGAGCACAAGCCCGCCCCGATCACCAAGTGGTGGGAGCAGGTCGAGTCCTGGCGCGGCAAGGAATGCCTGAAGTTCACCAACTCGGACGAGGTCATCAAGCCGCAATACGTGGTGGAAAAGCTCTGGGAAGTGACCGGCGGCGACGCCTTCGTCACCTCCGACGTGGGCCAGCACCAGATGTGGGCCGCGCAGTACTACAAGTTCGACAAGCCGCGCCGCTGGATCAATTCCGGCGGCCTGGGCACCATGGGCGTGGGCCTGCCGTACGCCATGGGCGTGCAGATGGCCAATCCTGGACACGACGTCGCCGTCATCACCGGCGAAGGCTCCATCCAGATGAACATCCAGGAATTGTCGACCTGCCACCAGTACCGCCTGACGCCGAAGATCATCTGCCTGAACAACCGCTTCCTGGGCATGGTCCGGCAGTGGCAGCAGATCGACTACGGTTCGCGCTATTCCGAGTCCTACATGGATTCGCTGCCCGATTTCGTCAAGGTGGCCGAGGCCTATGGCCACGTGGGTCTGCGCATCGAACGCCCGGCGGACGTCGAGCCGGCGCTGCGCGAAGCGTTCAAGAAGCACAAGGACCGCCTGGTCTTCCTGGACTTCATCACCGACCGCACCGAGAACGTGTGGCCGATGGTCAAGGCCGGCCGCGGGCTGACCGAAATGCTGCTTGGCTCTGAAGACCTGTAAGGAGGCCACCCATGAAGCACGTGATTTCCGTCCTCCTCGAAAACGAACCCGGCGCGCTGTCGCGCGTGGTGGGCCTGTTTTCCGCGCGGGGCTACAACATCGAGACCCTGACGGTGGCGCCCACCGAGGACTCCACGCTGTCGCGCATGACCATCGTGACTACCGGTTCGGACGAGGTGATCGAGCAGATCACCAAGCACCTGAACCGCCTGGTGGACGTGGTCAAGGTCGTCGACCTGACCGAAGGCGCGCACATCGAGCGCGAGCTGATGCTCGTCAAGGTGCGCGCGGTCGGCAAGGAACGCGAGGAAATGAAGCGCATGGCGGACATCTTCCGCGGCCGCATCATCGACGTCACCGACAAGTCCTACACCATCGAATTGACGGGGGTGCAGGAAAAAGTACAGGCCTTCCTGGAGGCCCTGGACCGCAGTGCAATCCTTGAAACCGTGCGCACCGGCGTGTCCGGCATCGGACGCGGTGAACGGATTTTGAAGATTTGACCGGCCTTCCAGGCCAAGCCGCACCCTACATCTGAATTAAACAAATATCCAAAATACTGGAATCTGGAGCACAACCATGAAAGTTTTCTACGACAAAGACTGCGATCTCTCCCTCGTCAAGGGCAAGACTGTTGCCATCATCGGCTACGGCTCGCAAGGCCACGCGCACGCGCAGAACCTGCATGAGTCCGGCGTGAAGGTCGTGGTCGGCCTGCGCAAGGGCGGCGCCTCGTGGAACAAGGCCGCCAACGCCGGCCTGGAAGTCAAGGAAGTCGCCGACGCCGTCAAGTCCGCCGACATCGTCATGATGCTGCTGCCCGACGAGAACATCGCCTCGGTCTACAACAAGGAAGTGCACGCCAACATCAAGCCCGGCGCCGCCCTGGCGTTCGCTCACGGCTTCAACGTGCACTACGGCCAGGTCGTGCCGCGCGAAGACATCGACGTCATCATGATCGCCCCGAAGGCCCCGGGCCACACGGTGCGCAACACGTACAAGCAAGGTGGCGGCGTGCCCCACCTGGTGGCCGTGTACCAGGACAAGTCGGGCGCCGCGCGTGACGTGGCCCTGTCGTACGCCAGCGCCAACGGCGGCGGCCGTGCCGGCATCATCGAAACCAACTTCCGCGAAGAAACCGAAACCGACCTGTTCGGCGAACAGGCCGTGCTGTGCGGCGGTACCGTCGAACTGATCAAGGCCGGTTTCGACACGCTGGTGGAAGCCGGCTACGCGCCCGAAATGGCGTACTTCGAGTGCCTGCACGAACTGAAGCTGATCGTCGACCTGATCTATGAAGGCGGCATCGCCAACATGAACTACTCGATCTCGAACAACGCCGAGTTCGGCGAGTACGAAACGGGTCCGAAGATCGTCACCGACGAAACCCGCAAGGCCATGCGCCAGTGCCTGACGGACATCCAGACCGGCGAATACGCCAAGAAGTTCATCCTGGAAAACACCGCCGGCGCTCCGACGCTGACCTCGCGCCGCCGCATCAACGCGGAATCGCAGATCGAGCAAGTGGGCGGCAAGCTGCGCGCCATGATGCCCTGGATCGCCGCCAACAAGCTGGTGGACAAGTCCAAGAACTGATCCACGCCTGCGCGGGGCCAGCCCCCGCGCAATCAGGGTCGAAGCGGCATGCCTGCGAGGGCATGCCGCTTTTTTTGCCGGCGTTCCCGTCGATTGGCCAGGCACGCAGCTTGCTCCGCTCCGCAAGCGGGGCCAGATGGGTTAACCTTTCAGTGTTCGTTGTAAGTTATTGAGACCATGCCCAATTTTTCCATGCGCGATTCCGAGAACCGCCACCGCAGCATCTACCTGCTGCCGAACGCGTTCACCACCGCGGCACTGTTCGCGGGCTTCTATGCCGTCGTACAGGCCATGAACGACCGCTTCGAAGTCGCCGCCATCGCCATTTTCGCGGCCATGGTGCTGGACGGCATGGATGGCCGGGTCGCCCGCCTGACCAACACGCAGTCCGCCTTCGGCGAGCAGTACGACTCCTTGTCCGACATGACCTCCTTCGGCGTTGCGCCGGCACTTGTCATGTACGAATGGATCCTGAACGACCTGGGCCGCTGGGGCTGGCTCGCCGCCTTCGTCTACGTGGCTGGCGCCGCGCTGCGCCTGGCCCGCTTCAACACCAATATCGCCGTGGTCGATAAGCGCTACTTCCAGGGCCTGCCCAGTCCGGCCGCGGGTGCCCTGGTAGCGGGCTTCGTCTGGCTGGCGGTGGACAACAAGCTGCCCATCCATGACAGCCTGATGGCCTGGGCGGCGTTCACGCTGACCATGTATGCAGGCATTTCCATGGTGTCGAACGCGCCGTTCTTCAGTGGCAAGAGCTTCGCCCTGGGCCGCAGCGTGCCGTTCTGGGGCATCCTGCTGGTGGTGGCGGTATTCGTGTTCGTGTCCAGCGATCCTCCGGTCGTGCTGTTCGGCCTGTTCGTGCTGTATGGCCTGTCGGGCTGGATCATGTGGGCCTGGCGCTGGAACCGCGCGCGCCGCCTGACGCAGGAACGCCGCAGCCAATCCTCCTGACCCGCGGCAGCCTTGCCGCCCAAAACAAAACCCGCCGGATGGCGGGTTTTGTTTTTCTGGGGCGCAGGAATCAATGCCACATGAGCCGGTCGTCGTCGTACATGGGGTCCGGGCCGGGATGGAAGTGCGTCAGCCTGTTGCCGTCGCGGCTCATGTACACGTACATCAGCGAGTTCCAGACGCCGTTTTCCTTGTAGCGGTATGACCAGACCACCTCGCGTTTTTCACCCAGGCCGGCTTCCTCGATCTTGGCGGGCGGGCCGAATTCGCAGCGCACGCGGTCGGGGCCCCATTCGCCTTCGCTCAGGACCTTGAAGTGCGCGTCCGTCAGCAGCGGCACTACCGGACCCACGCGGCCGTCGGCGCCGACATTGGTGCCCCAGGCGTACTGGCCCATGGGCTGCTGGGTCCAGATCACGCGCCGCCCGCCATTGGCTTGCGGGCACTCGAAGTTGGGCCGGCCGAACTGGGCCTGCACGTCGGCGTAGGGAGTGCCGGGCGGAATCTGGGCCATGTTCGCGCACGCCGCCAGGGTGGCCAGCGCGGCGGCGGCCAGCGCGATGCGGGCGCCTCTGTAATATTTAGACATGCTTCTCTCCTGATGTCGGATTGCGGCCCGCAGCGGGGCGGGCACCCGTCACTGGGGTAATTTTATCGAATCGGCTATAATCATCGAGCTTTATCAAGTGTATTGATTTTGCAACATCCTTTGCGCTGGCCGCAGAGCGGGTCCAGGTATCAGGTCCCGGTGTCGAAACACCGCGTCCACAACCGGGTTCCAGGCTTCTGTTTGAGTCATCAATGGCAGCAGTGAGAAAGCGAATTCAGCCAGGTTCGCGCAAAATTTTTTCCAAACCACGTCAGGGCGCCTCGGCCCTGTCGCATGTCCGAAGAGGTCATAAATGTCTGTAGCTGACATCAAGAAATCCGATATCGTCGCGCAATTCCAACGCGCTCAAGGCGATACCGGCTCCCCCGAAGTTCAGGTGGCTCTGCTCACCGCCCGTATCAACGAACTGACCGGTCACTTCAAAGAACACATGAAGGACCATCACTCGCGCCGCGGTCTGCTGCGTATGGTCAGCCGTCGCCGCAAGCTGCTCGACTATCTCAAGGGCCGCAATCCCGATTCGTACCGCGCACTGATCGAAAAACTCGGTCTGCGCAAGTGATCGACGGGGCTGGCTCCCCATGACGCAATAACCGTGGTCGGTGCGACGCATGTCGCGACGGCCACGGTTTTTCATTTGTAAGGAATAATCGTCATGTTCAATAAAGTGACAAAATCGTTCCAGTACGGCCAGCACACGGTCGTCCTGGAAACTGGCGAAATCGCTCGCCAGGCCTCCGGCGCCGTGGTGGTGTCGATCGAGGACACCGTCGTCCTGGCCACCGTCGTGGCTTCCAAGAAGGCCAAGCCGGGTCAAACGTTTTTCCCGCTGACCGTTGACTACATCGAGAAGACCTACGCCGCCGGCCGTATTCCGGGCGGGTTCTTCAAGCGCGAAGGCAAGCCCTCCGAGAAGGAAACGCTGACCTCGCGCCTGATCGATCGTCCCCTGCGTCCGCTGTTCCCCGAAGACTTCTACAACGAAGTCCAGGTGGTCATCCACACGCTGTCGGTCAATCCCGAGATCGATCCCGACATCGCCGCCATGATCGGCGCCTCGGCCGCGCTGGCCATTTCGGGCATCCCGTTCAACGGCCCGATCGGCGCCGCGCGCGTGGGTTACATCGATGGCCAGTACGCCATCAACCCGACCGCCTCGCAACTGAAGTCGTCCAAGCTGGACCTGGTTGTCGCCGGTACCGAAAACGCCGTGCTGATGGTGGAATCGGAAGCCGACCAGCTGTCCGAAGAAATCATGCTGGGTGGCGTGGTCTACGGCCACCAGCAAATGCAGGCCGTCATCAACGCCATCCACGAACTGGTCAAGGACGCCGGCAAGCCCGATTGGGACTGGCAAGCTCCTGCCAAGGACGAGGCCCTGATCGCCGCGGTCACCGCCGCTGCCCAGGAAGGCCTGAACGCCGCCTACCAGATCCGCGAAAAGCAGGCCCGCACCACCAAGCTGCGCGAAGTGTCGGCTGACGTGTCGGCCAAGCTGGCTGCCGCCGCCGCCGAAAAGGGCGAAGCGCTGCCGGACGCCGTGACCGTCGACAACATCATGTTCTCGCTGGAATCGGCCATCGTCCGCGGCCAGATCCTGAATGGCGAGCCGCGCATCGACGGCCGCGACACCCGCACCGTGCGCCCCATCAGCGTGCGTCTGGGCGTGCTGCCCCGCGCACACGGCAGCGCGCTGTTCACCCGTGGTGAAACGCAAGCGCTGGTCGTGGCCACGCTGGGCACCAAGCAAGACGAACAGATCATCGACGCGCTCATGGGCGAGTACCGCGACCGCTTCATGATGCACTACAACATGCCTCCGTTCGCCACCGGCGAAACGGGCCGCATCGGCGTGCCCAAGCGCCGCGAAATCGGCCACGGCCGCCTCGCCAAGCGTTCGCTGATCCCGCTGCTGCCGGCTCCGGAAGACTTCCAGTACACGATCCGTATCGTGTCGGAAATCACCGAGTCCAACGGCTCGTCGTCGATGGCTTCGGTCTGCGGCGGCTCGCTGGCCATGATGGACGCCGGCGTGCCGGTCAAGGATCACGTGGCCGGCGTGGCCATGGGCCTGATCCTGGACGGCGGCAAGTTCGCCGTGCTGACGGACATCCTGGGCGACGAAGATCACCTGGGCGACATGGACTTCAAGGTTGCGGGCACCGAGAACGGCGTCACCGCACTGCAGATGGACATCAAGATCCAGGGCATCACCAAGGAAATCATGCAAGTGGCGCTGGCTCAAGCCCGCGAAGGCCGCCTGCACATCCTGGGCAAGATGAAGGAAGCGCTGGACGGTTCGCGTGGCGAGCTGTCGGCTTTCGCTCCCCGCATGCTGACCATCAAGATCAACCCCGAGAAGATCCGCGACGTGATCGGCAAGGGCGGCGCCACCATCCGCGCGCTGACCGAAGAAACCGGCACGCAGATCGACATCTCCGACGACGGCACGATCGTGATTGCCAGCGTCGACGAAGCGCAGGCCAAGGAAGCCCAGCGCCGCATCGTCGAGCTGACCGCCGACGTCGAAGTGGGCCAGATCTACGAAGGCGCCGTGCTGCGCCTGCTGGATTTCGGCGCCATCGTGCAAGTGCTGCCGGGCCGCGACGGTCTGCTGCACATCTCGGAAATCGCCAACTACCGCATCGCCAACATCAACGATGTGCTGAAGGTCGGCCAGCAAGTCCGCGTCAAGGTCATCGAGGCCGACGACAAGGGCCGCCTGCGCCTGTCCATCAAGGCCATCGGCGGCATCGAGCAGCAGCAAGCCGCTGCGGCTCCCGAAGCTGCCCCGCAATCGGAACCGCAAGCTGAATAAGCCTGCTTGACCGACAGCATGAGACGGCGCCTTCGGGCGCCGTTTTTCATGGACCGGCAGCGGCCGCGGTGGCCATGCCCGATTCATCTTCTTGCTTCTTCAGGCCCCGGACATCTCCCAACTGCGGCTACCTTCCTGTAAAGTCTTGCGCGAGAGCGCAGCCCCCCGATTGCGGAGGACGGCATGCGCGACGTGGCAAAAGGGGGAAACGGATGGGCAAGGCATGACGGCGTGGGCCAGACCCGCCTGTGCCGCGGCGCTGCTTGCGGCGCTGCTGAGCGGCTGCATGAGCAGCCCCGGACCGGGGCAGGGCAGTCCCAAGAGCGAAGACATGTCCGCCGACCAGTTCGGCCAGACGGACTTCAACCGCACCGTCACGCTGGAGGTGCGCGACAACCTGGCCAGCCTGTACGTCCTGCTGGACAAGCTCTACCGCCGCAATCCGCGCGAATGGCGCAAGACTGGCGCGCCTGACCTGGCCAAGGCGGTGTTGCTGGTCAAGCATTCCATCGAGGTCCGCATCCCGCCCAAGGACCTGGCGGGCCTGCGCGACATCCAGATCCTGGCGGTAGCCCTGGACCCCAACTATTCTGGCGACCGGGTCGGTGCCTTCATCTACGGCCTGGCCGACACCATCATCGCGGCGCACAACGGCAAGACCCGCCTCTACGCCACCGACGCGCTGGATGGGCAGCGGGTCTACAATGCCGCACGGAACGTCGAGGCAGCCGCCTGGCTGTTGGCGTCGCGCCGCAACGCCCAGGGCGAACCCTTGCTGCTGGCCAATGAAATGTCCCAGAACGCCACCAACCTTAGCTTTGAACGCGAATTCGGCGCCATCATCGGCCGCCTGGATCTGATCGCCAATCTGCTCGGTGAGAACACGCGGCGTATCGGGATCAACTACGCGCAGGGCCTGCTGCTGTTCAATTTCCTGCCGGTGCGCTAACAGGATTTCCACCGTGATCGATATCGCCTCCATTCAGACCGCCCGCGAAAACTTGCGCGGCCAGGTGCTGAAGACCCCGTTTACCCTGTCCCGCACGCTGTCCGATATCTTCGGCGCCGAGATCTGGCTGAAGTTCGAGAACCTGCAGTTCACGGCTTCGTTCAAGGAGCGCGGCGCGCTCAACCGCATGCTGACCTTGTCGGAAGCAGAACGCGCCAAGGGCGTGATCGCCGTGTCAGCAGGCAACCACGCCCAGGGCGTGGCCTACCATGCCCAGCGCATGGGCGTGCCCGCCGTGATCGTGATGCCGCGCTTCACACCTACCGTCAAGGTCGCCAACACGCGCCGCTTCGGCGCCGAAGTGGTGCTGGCCGGCGATACCTTCGACGACGCCAAGGCGCGCGGCTACGAGCTGGCGCAGGAGCGCGGCCTGATCATGATCCACCCCTATGACGACGAGGCGGTCATTTCGGGGCAGGGCACGGTGGCGTTGGAAATGCTGGAAGACCAGCCGCAGCTGGACACCCTGGTCATCGCCATCGGCGGCGGCGGCCTGATCTCCGGCATCGCCACCGCTGCCAAGGCGCTCAAGCCGGGCATCGAGATCATCGGCGTGCAGACCGAACGTTTTCCTTCCATGTACGCGGCGGTCAAGGGCGTGACCATGCCGCAGGGCGCGTACACCATCGCCGAAGGCATCGCGGTGAAATCGCCGGGCGCGCTGACCCAACCCATCGTGACCCAGCTGGTCGACCGGCTGGAGCTGGTCAGCGAAAGCGATATCGAGCACGCCATCGTGGTGCTGCTGGAGATCGAAAAATCGGTGGTCGAAGGGGCGGGCGCTGCGGGCCTGGCCGCGCTGCTGCGTGCGAAGGAAGAAGGCAGCGACCGCTACCAGGGCAAGCGCATCGGCCTGGTGCTGACTGGCGGCAATATCGATCCCCTGATGCTGGGCGAATTGATCGAGCGCGGCATGGTGCGCGCCGGCCGCCTGGCCCGCATCCGGGTGGACCTGCGCGACCTGCCGGGCGCGCTGGCCCATGCCACCAAGCTCATCGCCGATGCCCAGGCCAACATCACCGAAGTGCACCACCAGCGCGCCTTCACCTCATTGCCGGTGCGCAATGTCGAAGTGGATTTTGTGCTGCAGACGCGCGGCCATGAGCACATCCAGGAAGTGATCGAAGTGCTGAACGCGGCGGGCTTCGCCGCCAGCAATCACGACCACTGAGGCTGCGTGCGCGGTTCAGGCGGCGCCGCTCTGCGCGGCGTCGCGCGCCAGCAGGTTCTTCAGGCCGTACAGCCGCTCGCGGTGCAGCGTGGCCGATAGCGGCTCGGGCTCGCGGCCCAGGGCCACGTAGTCCGCGGGCACCTGCGCTGCCGCCGCGCGGATGGCGTCGGGAGCGGCCTGCCACCACTGCGTCAGCATGCGGTCGGGGTTGTAGACATCCAGCCCCTGGCGGCGCAGTTCGGAACGGTTGAAATCCTTCAGGTTCCAGGTCAGCACCTGCACCACCGGCGGCTGCTGCAAGCCGCAGCGCGCGCGCCGCGCCAGGCCGGCTGCGATCACGTGGAAATCCTTGGGGTCGCTGTAGCGCAAGGAGGCCTCGTACACCTGCGTGTCCGCTTCGCGGGCGGCGGGGAAACGGGCATTCATGTCGTCCCACATTTCCATCATCACTTCTGGCGGGATTTCCCAGATGCGCGAGGCGTTGCGGCGCCATTCCTCGCCGATGCGCTCGGTCCAGACCGGCGTGTACACGCCGGCCTCGGCCAGCCTGAGCAGCAGGCGGCGCAGGATGCCGGACATAAGGACGCAGGCGTCGAGGACGATGAAGGGCGGGGAGGCGGGAGCGGCGGTCAAGTGAGGTCTGAAGCCCTGCCTATGGAGGCTGCGCCGTAAGGAGATCGGGGCGGCGGGCAGGGCGGGAAAAAGAAAAACGAGGCGCAAGAATAACGTTTTTGGGGGCAGCCGGGGTGGGGGACGGGATACGGCAGGTCCACGCCTGGCGCCTTTCAGCGTCGCCAGGCGGTCCTCCTAACCCAGTTCGGCGCGCACAGCGTTGCAGTGGCTCACCAGATTGCGCCGCGACACCAGGCACTGCTTGAGCGGGGTGTCGATGGCGTAGAAATAGATATTGGCGAGAAAACCGTACAGGCCCGCATCCACGCTGCCGGGATTGGCGCCGAACATGAAACCGTTGTCTCCCAGCAGGCTGGATATGACCTCCAGATCGGCGACGCCGCGGGCGTAGGCGTCCTCGGGCGCATAGCGGCCGATGCCCTGGTAGTGGTAGCGCTGGAAATTGTATTGGCGGGCGGCTTCCAGTTGCTCGGGCGTGACGTCCGGATGGGTGTCCAGCAGCGCCTTGCGGAAGGTCGGCCAATAGCGGTCGTCGCGCCAGCGTGAATAGGACATGACCCAGTACAGGTCGTCCAGCGCGCGGCGCACCAGCAGGTCCTGCCGCTGCTGCACCGGCGTGAGGGAGCCGTCGATGGTCAGGTCGTACTGGCGCTTCAGGTACGCGATGATGGCGTCGCTGTCGCCGATGCGCAGATCGCCATCGGCGATGTAGGGCAGTTGGCCGCGCGGAGCGGACTGCACGTCGAGCGTATGCCGGTGGTCGAACGGCAGCCGGCACAGCTTCAGGAAGGCGTAGATCTTCAGGCCGTAGGGGTTGTTGTCTTCCAGCCCGTAGAGCCCGGGGTACGAGTAGAGGGTGATCATGGCGCGCTCCCTGGTTACCGGTCTAGCTTAGAACGGCCGAGGGATTTTTGCGCGCATCAGTTTGGCGAGGCAGGCGGTTCGCCGGCTTGCGACGAAGGGGGGACGCCTTGCCTGTTGCGGGTGGTGCCCGAGACCGGAATCGAACCGGTACGGCCGCGAGGCCGAGGGATTTTCTTACCACTTCGGCTTTCGCCGCCAGCGCGGTTGCGCTGTTCGTGGTCTGGAGCACGCCTTCACCTTAGCCTTCTGGCCTTAGGTGCCCGCCGTCTGCTCTCTACACCTTCCCCGGTCTGCGACCAGGGCTTGGCTCGGCGTTGGCTCGGAACGGGTCCAGGGCATTCGCCGAGTTTGACGGGCTACACCTTTGGAGTTTCCCCCAAAGGGCTCAAATTAGTTCAAGTCCCTTGTGTCTACCAATTTCACCACTCGGGCGTTGCGCGGCCCCGGAAGGGCCGGCAGCGGGCGAGACTATACCATCCCGGCGTCAGGGAGCCGGAATGCGGGCCCCTGGGCGCTGGCGCTCAGGAGACGAAGCGCACGGCAGGGCGCGGGCGTTCATCCACCGTCAGCGAGAAGACGTCGGGGCGCGAATAGTGGCCCACCACGTCGAAGTCGTAGCGGGCGCGCACCAGTTCCGCCATGTCGATCTGGGCGGTCAGCAGGCCGGCCTTGCCGCGCAAGGGACCCGCCAGCACGTCGCCCAGCGGACCGACGATGACCGAGCCGCCGTTGATCAGCGGCCGGTTGGCATCCCAGCCCGGCACGTCCTGGCCCAGCTCGGCGGGCGAGGGCTGCACCTGGCAGGCGCTGACCACGAAGCAGCGGCCTTCATGGGCGATGTGGCGCATCGAGCATTGCCAGATGTCGCGCTCGTCCACGGTGGGGGCGCACCAGATTTCCACGCCCTTGGCGTACATGGCGGTGCGCAGCAGCGGCATGTGGTTTTCCCAGCAGATGGCGCCGCCGATGCGGCCGGCCCCGCTGTCGACCACCGGCAGGGTCGAGCCGTCGCCCTGGCCCCAGATCAGGCGTTCGGTGCCGGTGGGCATGAGCTTGCGGTGCTTGGCGGCCAGGCCGGTGGCGGGTTCGAAGAACAGGGCGGTGCAGTACAGCGTGTTGCCGCCGCGTTCGATCACGCCCACGACTAGGCTGGCGCCGGTGCGCTGCGACAGGGCCGCCAGTGCCTCGGTTTCGGGGCCGGGCACGTCGATGGCGTTTTCGTAATAGCGGGCAAAGGCTTCCCGGCCTTCGGGCAGGCGATAGCCCAGGCGGGTGCCGAAGATCTCGCCCTTGGGATAGCCGCCCAGCAGTGCTTCGGGCATGACCACGAGCGAGGCGCCCGAGGCGGCGATTTCGCTTTCGTAGGCCAGGATGTCTTCCAGGGTGCGGGCGCGGCCTGCGGGCGAGGAGCCGATCTGCAATGCGGCGACGGTTTTCGTGGTCATAGTGGGGGCTCGGGTGGGGTAGGAACAGGCTTCAGTGTCGGACCGGCTCTAAAATCAATCAATCCTGGTCAGAGATAAATGATATGAACCAGATTGATATCGAATCGGCGGACCTGAACCTGCTCAAGGTCTTCGAGGCCATCTACGACGAGGGCGGAGCCGGGCGCGCCGCGCTGCGCCTGGGCGTGACGCAGTCGGCCGTCAGCGCGGCGCTGGGGCGCCTGCGCGGTCTCTATGGCGATCCGCTGTTCACGCGCACGGGCCGGGGGCTGACGCCCAGCCTGCGGGCGCGCGAGTTGCGGCCCGTTATCGGCGAGGCGCTGGACAAGTGCCGACAGAGCCTGTCGCTGGCGCGTCCAGGCGCGGCGGGCTTTGCTGGCAGGTCAGTCACGCTGGGGCTGTCGGATGATTTCGAGATTGCCCTGGGCCGAGACGCGATCCGCGCGCTGGCGCAAAGCGCGCCCGGCCTGCGCATCATCTTCCGGCAGACCCACAGCCGGCTGGCGGCCGACATGCTGATGGCACGAGAGGCTGATCTGGTGATCGCCTCGGGCGGACTGGCCGCGCATGCCTTGCAGCGCGTGACGGTCGGACAGGGGGGCTATGCCTGCCTGCTGGATCCCGCCAGCCTGGCCCCGGGGCA
The DNA here is from genome assembly GCF_059760445.1 of Achromobacter sp. D7-1. Lineage (NCBI taxonomy): Bacteria > Pseudomonadati > Pseudomonadota > Betaproteobacteria > Burkholderiales > Alcaligenaceae > Achromobacter > Achromobacter sp. D7-1. The sequence continues at coordinate 48,034 of NZ_JCBAMT010000028.1, forward strand.
GACGACCCTGTCGCTGGAGGAATTCGTCCGCCGCCAGCACGTGCTGGTGTCGTCCGGTGGATTCATCGGCGTGGTGGATGAAGTGCTGCACGGGCTGGGACTGACGCGGCGGGTGCAGGCCTCAACCACACATTTCGCGGCGTTGGCGTTCCTGCTGCCGGGCAGCGATGCCCTGTCGACCCTGCCCGCGCATGCGGCGCGCGGTTTGGCCGCGGCGTCCGGCTTGCGCATGCTGCCTTGCCCGGTAGCCATGCCGGGGTACGCCATCGAAATGGGCTGGCGTCCCGACGCCTTGCGCGACGAGGCGGTGGCGGCGGCGAGGCGCGGCTTGCTGGGCTTGTTGAACGGCTATGAATGGGAGTGCGCGGCGTAGGCGCGCGGCCTACTTGCGCCCGAACAGCCGGCCCAGCAGGCCGCGCGGCGCGGCGGCGGCCTGTTCCGCGGCCAGGGCATTGTTCAAGGACAACTCCTGGTACTGCGGCTTGCCATTCTGTTGATAGGCTGCGGCAGCCTGGCGATAGGCCACGGCGGACTCCGCGTGACGCTTCATTTCGCCATAGGCCTGGCCGCGCGAAAACAGCGCCCAGCTGCGGTACTCCGGATCCATCGCGATCAGGCGGTCGCAGGCCGTCAGCGCTTCGTCGTGGCGCTGGGCCGCGATCAGCGCGTTGATGCGTTCGGCGTGCAGGGCGCCTTCATCGGGCCAGCGCGCCATGGCGCGGTCGGCGTCGGCCACCGCCTCGTCCGCCCGGCCCAGATGGGTCAGCGCTTCGATGCGGGCGCGGCGCCACTTGAGCCAGTCCGGATCCAGCGAGATCGCTACTTCGGACAGCGGCAGGGCTTCGTCGTGACGCTCCAGCCGGTTCAGCATGTCAGCCGCATTGCCGGGCAGGAAGTCGTTGTCGGGCGCCAGCTCGTAGCCCTGCAGGTAGTACACCAGCGCCTCGTCCCAGTTGCGCTGGTCGCGCTGCGCGTTGCCGGCCACGAAAAGCAGTTGGGCATCGCCGCTGGTCATCGGATCCAGCCCTTGCAGCGCCTGTTCGGCCAGTTCCGGATCGCGGCTGCGCACGTACTCGCGGGCCTGTTCCCTGCGGCCTTCCCAGCCGTTTTCCGAGAGCGCGTCCAGATGCCGCCATAGCGGCACGGCTTCGTCCGCGCGGCCCAGCCGGTGCAGGGAGCGCGCCTTGCCTTCCAGGGGCCAATCCCAGTCGGGCTCGCGGCGCAGCAGGCTGGTCCATTCCTCGACCGCGTCTTCATGGCGTTCCAGCGCTTGCAGGCACGAGGCGCGGTTGTGCTGGATGGCGTTCTGCTCGCCCAGAATCGTGCGGGCGCGGTCGAACATCGCGATGGCGTTGCGCAGGTCGCCCAGGCTGCGATAGGTATTGCCGGCGTCGTACAGGAACATGCCGTTGCCCGGCGCCAGCGAGGTCGCGCGCCGGAAATGGGGTTCGGCTTCGGCGTGGCGTCCGGCATTGGCCAGGTTGGACGCGATGTAGCAATGCGGCGCGCCGGCGGATGGACGCAATTGCGCGGCGCGGGTCCAGCATGCGATGGCCTCGTCCAGGCGGCGGTCGTTGATCAGCAGATAGGCCTGCGCCATCAGCAGCCCGAAGTGCGAGGGTGCGCGCTGCTGGGCGTCGCGCAGGATGCGCCAGGCTTCCTGCCGTTCGCCCGCGTTGTAGAGCGCGGTGCACTGGACGCGGATGGCGTCGCCGCAATGCGGGTCCAGCGCCAGCGCCCGGTCCAGATCGGCCTGGCGCGCGGCATGGGCGTTGCGCTTGTCGTGATAGCGGGCGCGCAGCGCCCACATCAGGGCGGAGGCGGGCTGTTCGCGCAGCCCCTGTTCGCACAGCGCCAGCATTTGCGCGTGCTCGTCGCCGTCGTCGGCGCGATGGATGGATTCGATCAGGCTGGACATGCGCGGGATTCCGTGTCGGGACTAGGGTGCCGAGGCGCCGGCTTCGTGGCGGCAGCTGTAGGGGCGGTCGGCGCGCGGGATGTCGTCGCTGCCGCACTGCCAGCGGCGGATGCCGCCGCCCTTCTTTTCCGAGCGCAGTTCGGGCAGGTAGACCAGGTGCTTGCCGCCCAACGCGGGGGCGTCGGCGGTGCCGGGCTCTCCGGCGATGGTGAAGCGCAGCACGCCGTTGACCGGATTCAGGGTCAGCGCGCTGAAGCCGCTGCTTTTCAACGATTCCGGAGTGACGCCAAGCGCCGCCATGTCCGGGGCGTAGGCCCCGGTGCGCCGGTAATGGTTCTCGGCCAGCATGCGCACCGGTTGCGATACCAGGTCCAGGTGGATCACCTCGGCGCGCAAGGGGTTGTCTTCCTGCTTCGAGTCCATGACGATGGCGCCGATGATCATGCCGCCCGCGACCAGCGCCAGCACGCCCAGCACGGCGAAGATGAACTTGCCCGCGCCCGTGATGGAGCGGGTCTTGGCGATGGCGGGCCGGATGGCTCGCGGGTCCGCCTGGCTGGAGACCACATAGCTGCCCGAGATCCAGTTATGCATGGCGCGGTCGCCGAAGATGGTGCGCTGGATGCGGTAGAAGATGCCGGGCAGGGCAAGATTCAGCACGTATTTCATCAAGTGGCGCCAACTGGCGCGCAGGACGCCGGGATTGTCGCCATTGCGGTTTACGACGCGCAGCTTCAGCAGCCGCTTGCCCGGGGACCCGCCGCCCCAGGCGTCCATCAGCGCCGGCAGCATCAGGCCGATGAAGCCGGCGGCCATCGCCAGCAGGACGGGGCGCGGATCGCCAGCCAGCGATTCGTAGGTCAGGTTGGCGGCCGTGCTGAATCCGATCATCGCCGCTACCATCACGGCGGCGTCGATCGCGGTGGCGCCCAGCCGGGGCCAAATGCCGGGGAAGACCGGCGCATTGCCGGCGCGGGCCGGGGCGGGCTTGGCCGTTTTCGCCGTCTTCGCGGCAGGCGCGGCCGCAGCCGGGGCGGTCAGCGGCGCGTTGCAGCTGAAGCACAGGGTATTGGAGGCCGGATTCTGCCAGTTGCAGCGGGGGCATTGCATGGGCGGCGGTGGCGGCGCGAGAAAGCCGCATGAGCGTGGGGAGTGCGGATGTTACCGGGAAAACCCCGATCCCTGGGCGGGCGCAAAGCACGACACTTCCGGGCATGAAACCCGTCCAGCCCCCTTTGCCGCATCCCCGCGATATCGATCCCGTCTCCTTGCGCCTATTCCTGGCGGCGCTTGAAGAGGGCAGCCTGGCGCGCGCCGCCGCCCGCGAGAACATCGTTCCTTCCGCCGTCAGCAAGCGCATGTCGGAAATGGAGGACGCCTTCGGGGTGCCGCTGCTGGAACGCGGGGTCAAGGGCGTGCAGCCCACGCCGGCGGGCAATGCCCTGGCCACGCATGTGCGCATGGTGTTGCAGAGCATGGACCGTATGCGTCGCGAGATGGCGGGCTTTGCCACCGGCGTGCGCGGCAGCATCCGGCTGGCCGTCAGTGTGGCGGCCCTGTCTGGCGAACTGCCGGCGCAGATCCAGTCCTTCCGCCGGGCCTATCCCCAGATCGACATTTCGCTGGAAGAGGGCACCACCCAGGAAGTGTTCCGCGCGGTGCTGGACGGGCAGGCCGATGTGGCGGTGGGTTCCGACTTCGGCCATGACGGCTTGCAGGTCTTTGCTTGCGGCCGCTGCGATCTGGCGGCGGTGGTGCCCGGGCAGCATCTGCTGGCCGACCGCGACACGCTGGACTACGCGCAGCTATTGCCCTTCGAGCAGATCGAGCTGAACCGCGACAATGGCATCAGCGCGGTGTTCCAGCAGGCGGCGCAGGATGCGGGCGTGGCGCGGCGCATCAGCGCCCGGGTCAGCTCGCATGAAACCATCTGCATGCTGGTGGCGCGCGGCATGGGCGTGGCCGTGGTGCCCATGTATCTCAAGGCGCGCCACGCCAATCTGGACATCCGCTTCATTCCGCTTTCCGGGGCCTGGTCCAGCACTTCCTTGTGCATCGCCGTGCTGGGGCTGGAGGCTTTGCCGCCTGCTGCCCGCGTGCTGCTGGCGCACCTGGGCGTGGCCGACGCAGCCTGATTGTCGCGGGGCTCAGGGCTTTCCCGGACGTTCCCAAACGAGAATGCCCCGGTGCTGAAAGACCGCTACCCGCTGGCCCGGCTTGCCGCCGATGATGGAGGAATAGGGGCATCGGCTCACTCCGCCGCCCGTTCTTCATCGCGTCAGGCCCAAGGATATGCAGATGGCAGCAACACCGGCTTCACCCTTCATGGACCACACCGAATTGCCGCTGCGCGGCATCAAGGTGCTGGAGCTGTCCCATATGATCATGGGCCCGGCGGCCGGCTTGGCGCTGGCGGACCTGGGCGCCGAAGTCATCAAGGTGGAACCGATAGAAGGCGACCGCACCCGCCGGCTGAAAGGCTCGGGCAGCGGTTATTTCCCGGTCTTCAACCGCAACAAGCAGAGCCTGGCGATCGACCTGAAGACGCGCGAAGGGCAGGCCGTGGTGCGCCAGCTGGCCTTGCAGGCCGATATGGTGGTGGAGAATTTCCGCGACGGCAGCCTGGCCCAGTACGGGCTGGACTACGAGTCGTTGTCCGCCGAGAACCCCGGGCTGATCTACGTGTCGCTCAAGGGTTTTCTGTCCGGCCCCTACAAGCAGCGTACCGCGCTCGATGAAGTGGTGCAGATGATGGGCGGGCTGGCCTACATCAACGGCGGGGCGGATACGCCGCAGCGCGTCGCGGCCTCGGTCAACGACATCCTGGGTGGCACCTTCGGCGTGGTGGGCGCGCTGGCGGCGCTGCACGACCGCCACGCCACCGGGCGCGGCCGGCACGTGCGCTCCGGCCTGTTCGAGAACAACTTGCTGCTGGTCGCGCAGTTCATCGCCCAGTTCCAGTTGACCGGCGCGGCGCCCAAACCCATGGGCGCGGAACGCCGGCCGCCCTGGGGCGTGTACGACGTGTTCGAGACCGCGGACGGACGGGTGTTCGTCGCCGTCGTCGGCGATGCGCAGTGGCGCAACTTCGCCCAGAAATTCCTGCCGCCCGAGTGGGCCGCGGATCCGCGCCTGGCCACCGCCGTCGACCGCGAGGCCGCGCGCCCCTGGTTGGTGCCGGGCGTGGGCGAGATCCTGAAGACCTGGAAGACCGACGAGCTGTGCGCGGCGCTGGAGGCCGCCGGACTGTCTTACGGTCCGATACGCCAGCCGCACGACCTGCTGGACGACGCGCATCTGAACGCCGGCGGCGCGCTGCTGAAGACCCGGCTGCCAGACGGCGGCGAGATTTCCGCGGCCGCGCTGCCCATCGAGTTCGACGGACTGAAGGCCGGCAAGCGTTCCGATCCGCCGCGGCAAGGCGGCGATACGCAGGCCATCCTGCAGGGGCTGGGCTGGGATGCCGCGCGCATCGAGGCCCTGCGCACCGCCGGAGTGATTGCATAAGAGGGCTTGAGCGCCCGATATCGGTCGAGGCGGCGCAGACCGCCAAGACATTCATCCAATAGGAGACAAGATGATCCGCAAACTATTCGCGGTGGCTGCGCTGGCCGCCGCCTGTACCGCACACGCCCAGGACTACCCCAGCAAGCCCATCCGCATCATCATCCCGTCCACGCCGGGCGGAGGCACCGACTATATCGGGCGCCTGATGAGCACCAAGCTGCATGAACTCAACGGCTGGTCGGTCATCCCCGAGAACAAGCCGGGCGCGGGCACGGCGCTGGGTCTGGCCGAGGCCGCGCGTTCGCCGGCGCAGGGCTATGACCTGGTGATCGGCCAGTCCGACAACGTCACCTTGATTCCGCTGCTGATGAAGGTGGCGTACGACCCGGTCAAGGACCTGGCCCCGGTGGCGCTGGTGGCCACCACGCCGATGGTGCTGCTGGTGTCGGAGAACTCGCCGTACAAGACCTTGCCCGAAGTCATCGACGCCGCGAAGAAAGATCCCAACAAGATCTCCTACGGCACCTCGGGCACGGGTGGGGGCGTGCACATCGCTATCGAAATGCTGCAGCATGCGGCCGGCTTCAAGATGCAGCATGTGCCGTACAAAGGCTCGGCGCCGGCGCTGGCGGACCTCATGGGCGGGCATTTGCAGTTCGCGGGTTCCTCGATCTCGTCGGCGGCCACGCTCATCAAGTCCGGCAAGGTGCGCGCGCTGGCGGTGACTTCGCCCAAGCGCAACCCGGCGCTGCCGGACGTACCCACGGTGGCGGAGCTGGGCTACAAGGATTTCAGCGTGGTGACCTATTACGGCGTGCTGGCCCCGGCCAAGACGCCGCCGGCCATCGTGTCGCGCCTGAACGGCGACTTCAACAAGCTGCTGGCGCGCAAGGACGTGCAGGAGGCGCTGGCGGCGCAGGGACTGGAAACCGATCCAGTATCCACCGAGCAGTTCGCCGCGCTGATCCAGTCGGACATCGGCAAGGCGCGCCAGACCATCGAGAGCGCGGGCATCGTGGTGCAGCAGTAAACAGGATAGGACAGCACATGAACCAGGAAGTCAGGCTTTGCGAAGTGGGGCCGCGCGACGGGCTGCAAATGGCCAAGGGCATGATGTCGGCGGCCGACAAGCTGCGCTGGATCCGGCAGCTGGCCGACGCCGGCCTGCGCGAGATCGAGGCGGGCAGCTTCGTGTCGCCGCGGCTGGTGCCGCAGATGGCCGATACCGGCGCCGTCCTGCCCGAAGTCCTGAAGATCGACGGCCTGACCGTGGTCGCGCTGGTCTGCAACCTCAAGGGCGCCATCGCTGCCTACGAGGCCGGCGCGCACGCGCTGTCGTTTCCCGTTTCGGTCAGCGACACGCATAGTCGCGCCAACGTGGGCAAGGGCACCGACGCGCAGGTGGACGTGCTGGCGTCGATTGTCGATTGGGCGCGGGCGCAGCCGCGGCCCATGCGCATCGACGCAGCGGTCGCCACGGCCTTTGGTTGTTCTCTTGAAGGCGTGGTGCCGGTGGGCCGGGTGGCGCAGGTAGCCGCGGCCACTGCGCTGGCGGGCGCCGATGAGATCGCGCTGGCCGATACCGTGGGCTACGCCCATCCAGCACTGGTGCGCGACGCGGTGCGCGCCACGCAGGACGCCGTGGGCGCGCGGCTGGTCAAGCTGCACCTGCACGACACGATGGGGCTGGGCCTGGCCAACGCGCTGGCCGGCCTGAACGAGGGCATCCGCGCTTTCGATTCGTGCCTCGGCGGCCTGGGCGGCTGTCCCTTCGCGCCCGGCGCGTCGGGCAACATCGTCACCGAAGACTTGGTCTTCATGCTGGAAAGCATGGGGTACCGGACGGGCGTCGATCTGCCGCGGCTGCTGGCGGCGCGCACCTTGCTGGCAGCGGCACTGCCGCAAGAACATCTGCGCAGCGGCGTGGCGGCCGCCGGCATTCCCAAGACCTACGGAGCACTGGCCGCGGCATAGCGCTGGGACGCGCGAGACGCCCGCCTCAGCGGTAGACGATCACCGGCAGCGTCGAATGCGCCATCACCTTTTGCGTCTGGCTGCCCAGCAGCACGGCCGCCAGCCCGCCGTGGCCGCGCGAGGCCATGGCGATCAGGTCGCAGCCTTGCGTCATGGCGACGTCGATGATGGTCTGCGCCGGGTTATTGCTTTCACGCATTTCGGTGGTGCAGGGCACGCCTGCCGCGTCGGCCTGCGCGGCGGCTTGCGACAAGTACGACCTGGCTGATTCCGTGGCCTCGCGTTCATACTCCGTGTGCACGCCTTCCAGGTGCACGGTTTCCATGGAAGTCGGGCGGAAAGCGCTGTATACCGTCAACACGGTGACGCTGGCGCCCAGGGCGCTGGCCAGGCCCAGTCCTTGCGCCAGGCCGGCGTAGGCCCGTGCGGAACCGTCGATGGGGATGAGTATGTGCTTGTACATGACGACCTCCTGAGGGTGTGGAGGGCGGCGCGAGTCCGCGCGGCCCTAGGAGCGTGAACAGCAGCTATCCTCATACTACGCCTTGTGGCGGTATTCGGCGAACCGCGAGGGAAATTCGCCGCTTGCCACCAGACCACACCCATAGAGCCGGCATCGACTGTATCCGCCGCGTCAGTGCTGCGCTTCCTACGCAACTTCCCGACGCACTATCTTGCGTAGCGCAATGAACTGTTGTGCGGCATCAGGAAGACAAGGCTGCTCTGGAAATCAAGGCTGTGCGATGCGTCTGACTGGCCGGGCGAACGCCAGGCCACTGAACAACAGCATCAGCAATACGGCCGGATAGGCGTAGCGATAGGCTGGAAACGGTATCACGATGAGCAGGAACAGGATGGAGGTCAGCGGCGTTACCGCTGCCAGCAGCATGCCTATGTCCCGGGCGCGCGCGCAGTACATGCCCAATATGAAAATTCCCAAAATCAGCGGTAGCGCGGGTTTCCAGAACAGCCAGAACCAATTCGGGCTCTCGCTCCAGTCCTCGTAGCGCTGGAGAGCGTCGGCCAGCGCGGGCCACAGGTTTCGATTCTGGCCTGCGATCTGCACGAAATTCATGGCCGGGGTGTCATAGCCCAGAACGGTGGTGGTCTGGACAGGCTTCTCGCCCACGGCGGTATGCCACAGCATTTTCGTGATGCAGCTCTGCCGGCTCCAGAGAATCCCGGGATGCGCGGACAGGATGTTGCCCACGGCTCGCGCCATATCAAGCTGGTGGTTCCAGAGGAACGTCCAGTACTCCTTTTTGTTCATCAACATGTTTGCCGAAATGGCGGTCTGGGTTGTGTCCGTCATCTGGCAGTCATAGTCTTTCCAGGCTTCGCGCGGCGCCAGCTTGTAGAAAAGGGCGGTATCTTCCGCCTGCAAGGGCATACCGCTGGCGACGGCTGCGCTGAAAAGGTGATAGATGACTATGTTGGCGAACAAACGAGGAGGTCGCTCTGGCATGTCGTTCGCTGCCTCTTGTGTCTGGTGCACTCGCATCTCGGTTTTCGCCAACAAGGAAAGCCCCCGTGGAATGGCGAACGCCAATGCCAGGAAAATCATGCCGGCTACGACTACCCGGCGTCCGCCGAAGCGGCGATGCAGCAGGGCCAGAGTTCCAAACATGGCAAGAACAATCGAAGGCATCGCGTTGGCCCGCATGAGCCCTGCGGCCAAGCCCGTAGATGCCAGCACGAAAAGCAGGAAACCTGGCACTGACTCGCCGCGAAGCTTGCGGGTTATCGCCAGTAATGCCCAGGTGAAGACAAGAATCGCCAGCGTGCAGAGCGCGTCTTTGCCGAGATTGCTGAAGAAGGAAGGATATTGCGGCGTCAGCGCCAGTACGAACGCAATGATTACGGCCCCCCAGAGCGGCACGCCACGAAAGCGAAGTTCCCGCAGCACAAGCGCTACCGCCAGCGCCGCGAGTATTTCTTGTAGCGCCAAGAGCAACGCCGGTGAAGTGTCGATCAAGGTAAAAAAACGCATCAGGTACGTGGCGGCGTAGCCTAACGGCTCTGAAAGGTCACCTCGCGTTGCGGCTTGCACCCATTGCAGCGATGCGTCGAAACTGACATTTCCCGGATAGAAACTGATCTGCGTCGCCAAAGCTGAGAGCGCCAATGGCAATGCCAACCATGGGATTTCCCGGAGGCTGGGCGGCCGCTTGTCATGACCGGCGGGCGGGGGGGCAGTCCATATGCGAGATGCGATCACGATGAGTGCGCAGAAAATCGACACGAAAATCGCGATGCGGGTAAACGCGCCGAAGCGCGCTTGCATGCCTATGGTGGGTATGGCCGAGTCGCTACCCCCGACCACTAGCGAATGAATCGATTCGGTGGGTGCCTGCAGATCGATACGATCCGAGTACCCTGCGTTATTGCTCAAAATGACTGCGTTGGGCTGGGCGTAGCGCAGGAACCCCAGTTGGATGGGGGCGTCTACAGCCCGGATCGTGAGCGGGGGGGCATTCACCTCGGCTGCGAGCGTAACAGAGTCCTCCCCTCGAATCACTTTCCAGCCATCAGGCGGAATCACAATGGCGCCGGAACCTTTCAGCGTGTCGAAATTTGCTCCATATAGCACTACTCTTGGCGATCCCGTGTAGGCGGCATCGGGGGAAACGCTCAGCGTATATATAGGGCGTTCGCGGCTTAGATCAAGTGATAAGACCAATAGCGCGGCAGTCAGCAATGTTGCAAGCCATCCCCAGATGGGGAGTCTGTTCCCAAGCGTGGGGGCGCTGGAAAGGGCTCGGTTTGCGGACATGGTTCAGCGCCTGCGTCGAAAAGGGGCGGCCGTCGAGGTCGGGCGCGAAAAAGCGAGCACGCTAAACAGCATCAGGATCAACACCGCAGGATAGGCGTAGCGGTAGGCGGGGAACGGGATGACAAGCAGCAATTGTGCGATGGAGAGCAACGGCAGCAGCGCTACGAGCATCACCCCTATATCGCGTGCGCGCGCCAGATACAGGCCGACGATGAAAAGTCCTAGTGCCAACGGGAGGGCAGGCCTCCAGAAAAACCAGAAACGGTCCGGGCTTTCCGTCCACTGTTCATAATTCTGAACGAACCGGCGCAAAGAGGGCCACGGCGAGCGACTCTCGCCGGCCAAGGGCGGGAAGCGCTTGTCGACGATGTCGTAGCCCAGCATTGTGGTTGTCTGGAAGGGGCGCTGGCCCACGCCGATTTTCCATAGCACTTTGGTAATGCAGATTTGCCGGTCCATCAGCAAGTTTGGGTGTTCGCGCACAATGCGCAACACGGTTTTGGCCATGGCGGTCTGGTGCGCTTGCAGATGCGCGATGTACTCATCCTGAGAGAGCTTGATATGGCGCCCCAGGCTGGCCATCGTGGTATCGGTCATGTAGCAGGAATAGTCCTGCCATTTTTCCTGCGGAATAATGGCAAAAAATGGCTCGGCATCCTCTTGCGGCACGGTGATGCCGTTTGCCATGGCCGCGCTGAACAAGTGGTAGATGTAGAGATTGCTGAATACGCCTAGGGGAAGATCGGCGTTGGGCAAGATTCGTACGCGTTCCGCGGGGCGCTGGTACTTGGCGATCTCCTGAGTCGCCTGGAGCGAGAGCAGCCTGGGAACCACGAGCGCCGCTATCAGGAAGAGCGCCCCGGCGCCGATCAGGCTGTAGCGCCGGTTCTGCCAGAACAGCAACGCCAGGCCGAGCAGTAGCGCCAACAGAATGATTGGCATCACGTTATTGCGCATCAGGCCGGCAAACAGCCCGCTGCCAATCAGCGCGGCCAGCATGCCCCAGGAGGGGGGGGCGTCCTTGGGTTGTCGACACAGGTTGAGCAGCGCCCAGGCAAAGAACAGCATGCCAATCAGGCTCAACGGATCCTTGCCAAGATTGGTGAAAAACGAGAAGTACTGCGGTGTGATCGCCAGGATCGCAGCTGCTGCCAGCGCAATCGGAAACGAGACGCCGCGGTAGCGCAATTCGCGCAGCACTAGCGCCATAGCCAATGCCGCCAGGATGCTCTGCAGCACCAGCAGCGGCTGCGGAGAGCTGCTCACTAGCGTAAACATCCGCATCAGGTAGGTCGCGGGGTAGCCTAGGGGTTCGAAGAGTTCGCCGCGTTCAGCGGCCTGTACCCACTGGAGCGATCCATCGTAGGCGACATTGCCTGGCACAAACGCGATCAGAGTTGCGCCGGTGGTCAGCAGAAAGGGAAGGGTGAGCAGAGCGATCTCGATGCGGCGAGGCTCGCTTTGGGCGCGGCCGGGCCGAGTCATCAGCCAGGTAATGGCGAGCAACAACATGAAGATCGCCGCCGCGCTTGCCAATTGCACCGCCATGCCGTAGCGGGGCTTGTAGCCGCTGGGCGGCACGGAGGACCCTGGTCCGCCTATGACAAGGGGCGAAATCGTTTCGTTGGTTGATCGCAAGGAGATCGCACGACGGTGGCCGGCATCGTTGTCCAATAGGAGCGTGCCGCCGCCCGCATGGTGCACCAGGGAGAGCACGGCCGGGGTGTCTTGCGCGACGATTTCGATCGCCCCGGCCGTCGCTTGCGCCAATAGCACGGTCGAATCCGCCCAACGCTGGACCAGCCAACCCGAGGAAGGCATGGTCAGAACGCCGCTGGACAGATAAGTATCGAAATCCCGACCGTAGAACGCGATCTGGACACTGCCCTCCTGATCCGTATCGGGGGCGATCCTGACCCGGTATTCCGGTTGCAGGGATCCGAGGTCGAGGGAAAGAAAAACGAGAATAGTCGTGACGATCAGCGCCAGCCAGTGGCCCGCAGTGATGTTTTGCCGGACTGGCTGCGTACTTGCCATGGACTTCATTTACTCTGTTTTGTTGTTGCCTGGCTGGGCATTTTGCAGGGCGATATAGCGCGCCAGGTTGGTGATTGCCCGATGCTGCGAATTGAGGTGGCGCGCGAGCAGGACCAAAGCATTGATGATGGCCACCAGCAGCAGGACCAGGAAAAAATCCAGGCCACGGCCCATGCCGAAGAAGTGGGCAATCGTGGAGGTGATCTCCGGATTCCAAACGAAGTAGATCCCCGCGAGATACGCCAGGCAGAGCAGTAAACGGATCGTGTTCGGCCGGATGAAGGCGAAGCTATAGACCGCCATGAACAGGAATACGGCAGTCAGCAAGATGCTGAGGATCATTTGGAGACTCTCCCCATCAGCAACTCCATCAGGATACGAATCGCATTGGAGCTGCGCTGGCCTTTTCTGATGGAGTATTCCGTGTAGGCGATGGTCACTGGATGCTCGATGAAGCGCACATGGTGAGAGGCGATGTGGTCCAGGATTTCAGACGCATGCGCCATGCGGTTCTGCTTGAATTCGAAGCCTTCGCAGAAGTCTCGCGTCAGCACGCGGAATCCGTTGTGTACATCGGTCAGCCGGATGCGTGAGGTGAGGCGCGTGAACAGCAAGGCGGCGGTCAGCACGACTTTGCGCGACCATGGAATGTTGGTTTTCGTGCCCAGAAAGCGGCTTCCCAACGCCGCATCGGCGCCGCTAGCTTTTAGCGCCTCAAGCATGGGGGCTATTTCGCGGGCGTCATGTTGGCCGTCGGCGTCGAACGTAACGATGTACTCGGCGTTCTGCCGCAGCGCGTACGCAATTCCTGTCTGCAGCGCCGCACCTTGGCCAAGATTGATCGGATGGGACAGCACATGGGCACCCGCTGCCCGTGCGGCTTCAGCAGTGGTATCGCTGGAGCAATCGTCGCACACCACGACATTCTTCATGCAAGCGAGAACGTCGGCAATGGTATTGGCTATTACGCTGCCCTCGTTGTAGGCGGCGATGACAACCCAGACTCGGTCTTGATCGGCGGAAGACATGCTCTATTCCGTACCCAGGATGATCAGGCCAATTCCAACAACTGCCAGTCCCGCCAGAAATCGCGGCGTAAGCGTTTCGCCAAAGAAATACCAACTGCCTAGCGATGCGACGAGCAAGCTCAGCAGAGTGAAGGGATACGCGCGCGAAAGCGGGATAAAGGTCAGCAGCCAAACCCAAAAGACAAGCAGAAGGCCGTAGCTGGCTGCTCCAAGCAGGAATGGCCAGTCCATTGCCAGCGACAAGAGGCGGGAAAACAGGCTCTGCTGTTCGTTGACGATCTGGCGTTGCGCGGAATACTTGAGCAGAAGTTGCCCTGCTCCCATTCCGACGGAGAACAGCGTAACCAGCAGGATGTGGACGGCCTTCACGTCGCCTCTCGCTTGCGAAAGACCAGACGCATGGCATCGAACAGGTTGACCGGCATCCCAACGCGGTGCATCCAGCCGGGAAGCGATGGGCGCAAGGACAGATATCGGAGCAATTGATAAAAAATCAGTCCGATAGGCACCTTCTTCCAGGGATGATCCAGATGCACCAGATCCAGTCCCAAGCGATTGCAGAGCGCTTCCAATGACTTCGGCGTAAAAAACCAGAGATGTTGCGGTGGCGTCATCAAGCGCCAGCTGCTGCCGGTGGTCTTTGCCACCAAGGAGGAAAAGTCACCCGTTGTCATGAGGAGCAATCCGCCCGCCTTGAGTGTGCCTGCTGCAGCTTCGAGCGAGGCAACTGGGTCCGGCAGATGCTCGATGACATCCAGCAAGACTACGACGTCGGCATCGGAGAAGCGGGACAAGGCCTCCTTGGAAACTTCGCCGTGGTGGACGTCGTCAAGCCCACGCGCGTGGCAGTTCACGACCGCGTCTTCGCAGAGTTCCACGCCGCTAACCACGTACGACGCCGCCTTGGCCTCGTCGAGGAAATAACCGTAGGCGCAGCCCAGTTCAACCAGATGGCCACGGCCGGCGCCGAGCTTTTTCAGCAGGGTAATTTCCTGCCGGAATTGGACATGCAGTACGTCGCGGGCCTGGATGTAGTCGGAATAGCCGTCGGAGCGGCCGCCATTGAAGTACGACGAGTCGTAGTAGGCGGCGGCGTCGAACTGTTCCGGTTCAGCCTTGCCGGCGCCGCAGCCTCGGCAGCGATAGATCGGGATACCCGCTTTGTGGTAAGCCAATTCGAACGCGGAACTGGTTTCGCACAGGGGGCATGCGGACACTGAAGGCATATAGACACTCGAATTCTGTGGGAGAGCTGGAAGTCTGGATGTTATTGCCGATTGGGCGACTTGCTGGTCAACCTAGCTTATCGGAGACTAGGCTGCCGAAATCAACTCTTGGCGGGCCTGTCCCGCAAGGAATATTGCGGGCCGTGGCCGGGGTACAGTGCGTGGACGTGCCTGGGTGGCCCGAAACCAGTCGTGGAGATCCGTCACGCATAATATTTATTGGCGGAAGCGGTGAGATTCGAACTCACGAACGGTTGCCCGTTGCCGGTTTTCAAGACCGGTGCAATCGACCACTCTGCCACGCTTCCGGGGATTGCTGTGCTGCTGACTGGATACAGCTTTGGCGGCGTATTGCCCTGCACTGCGACCATCAGGCAAACAATCTGCCCGGGCGAAAGCGCGATACGCCGTAAAGGGCGCAATAATAATCTATTTGCTGCAAAGGAGGCACGCGATGCACGCCGTAGAAATCTCTCGCCCTGGTGGCCCCGAGGTCCTGGTCCCCGTGGAACGCCCCACGCCGGATGCCGGCGCGGGTGAAGTCCTGATCAAAGTGAGCGCCGCGGGCGTCAACCGTCCCGACGTGTTCCAGCGCAAAGGCAACTACGCGCCGCCGCGCGGCGCCTCGGACCTGCCGGGCCTGGAAGTGGCCGGCGAGATCGTCGGCGGCGACCTGGCCGGCAGCGGCTACGCGCTGGGCGACAAGGTCTGCGCCCTGGTGGCGGGCGGCGGTTACGCCGAATACTGTGTTGCGCCGGCGGCGCAATGCCTGCCCATCCCCAAGGGCTTGTCCGACATCGAGGCCGCCGGCCTGCCGGAAACCTACTTCACCGTCTGGAGTAATGTGTTCGACCGCGGCCGCCTGTCCGAAGGCGAAGCCCTGCTGGTGCACGGCGGCGCCAGCGGCATCGGCACCACGGCCATCCAGTTGGCCCGCGCCATGGGCCATAAGGTCTATGCCACGGTCGGCAGCGACGACCGGGCCCGCGCGGTGGAAGCGCTGGGCGCCGAGCGCGGCATCAACTACAAGACCGAGGATTTCGTGAAGGAAGTGCTGGACGCCACCGGCGGACGCGGCGTGGATGTGATCCTGGACATGGTGGCCGGCGATTACATCGGTCGCGACATGCAATGCCTGGCCGACGACGGCCGCATCGTCATCATTGCCCAGTTGGGCGGCGCGCACGCCAATGTCGATACGGCCCAGGTCATGCGCCGCCGCCTGACCATCACCGGCTCCACCTTGCGGCCCCGTCCGGTCGCCTTCAAGGGCGCCATCGCCCGCGCGCTGCGCGAGCAGGCCTGGCCTCTGCTGGAAAAAGGGGCCATCAAGCCCATCGTGCACGCCACCTTCCCGCTGGCCGAGGCTTCGCGCGCCCATGCCATGATGGAAAGCGGTGAAAACATAGGCAAAATCATCCTGACCATGTAAGAAATGGGGGGGCGCCCGGCGTAGCGCCCCGCAACAGGATACAATCACGGGTTTCGCCTGGAATTTTTTCCAGGCAGACCTGTGGGCGGTTGCTAAGCAGCCTCTGGCTCGCCCCAGCCCAACCGATACAGATACCTCGCCATGACTTCAGTCGAAAACCGCGCCCGCCTCGTGCTGGGCAACTGGAAGATGCACGGCAACCTGGCCGAGAACGCCGCGTTGCTGACCGAGCTGCGCGCCGCGGATGCTGCGAGCCACTGCGAAATCGGCATCTGCGTACCGTTTCCCTATCTCGCGCAGGCGGCGTCGGCCCTGACCGGCAGCAGCGTGTCGTGGGGCGCGCAAGACGTCAGCGCCCATGACAAGGGCGCCTACACCGGGGAAGTCTCCGGCGCCATGCTGAAGGAATTCGGCTGCCGCTGGGCCCTGGCCGGCCATTCCGAGCGCCGCGTGCTGCATGGCGAGACCGACGAAATCGTCGCCGCCAAGGCCCAGGCCGCGCTGGCCGCCGGCCTGACCCCGGTCGTGTGCGTGGGCGAATCCCTGGCCGACCGCGAAGCCGGCAACACGCTGGCCGTGATCGAACGCCAGTTGAAGCCCGTGCTGGCTTTGGGCGCCGAGGCGGTTTCGCGCATGGTCCTGGCCTATGAGCCCGTCTGGGCCATCGGCACCGGCCGCACCGCCAGCCCCGAGCAGGCGCAGGAAGTCCATGGCGCGATCCGCGCCGCCCTGCGCGCGCTGGGCGCGGCGCAGGTGCAAGTGTTGTACGGCGGCAGCGTTAAGGCTGCCAATGCCGCCAGTTTGTTCGCCATGACTGATATCGACGGGGCCCTGGTCGGCGGCGCGTCGCTCGTGGCCGAAGAATTTTTGCGAATCGCCGCTATCTAAGTTTCCGTTCCGGAGTCTGTAATGCCCTTGATGCTCAAAATCCTGCTGGCCGTCCAAGTGATCTCGGCGCTGGCTATCATCGTCCTGGTCCTGCTTCAGCAGGGCAAAGGCGCCGACATGGGGTCCGCTTTCGGTAGCGGCTCGGCCGGCAGCCTGTTCGGCGCCACCGGCGCGGCGAACTTCCTGTCGCGCGCAACCAAGTGGGCCGCCGTGGTCTTCTTCGCGTCCACCGCTGGCCTGGCTTATGTCAGCCACAAGGGCAACAGCGGCCCGGCCGTCGATTCCGGCGTGATGCAAAGCTTCCCGGCCGACCGTTCGGTTCCGCAAGTGCCGGGCGCAGCCCCTGCCGCCCCTGCCGGCGCTTCCTCGGTTCCGGGCGCCAGCTCGGTGCCCGCCGCTCCGGCCAAGCCCGACGCGTCGGTGCCCTCGGTGCCGGCCGCGCCCGCTACCCCGGCCGCTCCGGCCGCAGGCGACAAGCCGGCCGAAACGCCCGCTACGCCGGCGAAGTAAGCCGCAGCAAACGGAAAGGCCGGCATCATGCCGGCCTTTTTCATGGGCGTTGCGCGCGGCTCGGACATCCTGTCATCAGCGGCCGGTAGCATGCGCCATCGCCGCGCCGGCAGCGGGTAGAGTATCGTTGCCTTCGCATCCGGTTTCCGTCCCCCAGACCCCGCCATGGCCACATCCAAACGCTCCCCCCGAACGCCGTCCGCCGCCGATCCGCAGCGGGGCTCGCCCCAGGCCATGCTGGCGCGCATCCAGAGCCTGTTGCCGTCGATGGGGGCGGCCTCGCAGCGCATCGGCGAATTCGTCATAAGCCATCCCGCGGACGTGGTGCACATGTCGGTCAGTGAAGTGGCGGAGCGCACCCAATGCAGCGAAGGCAGCGTGGTGGGCTTCTGCAAGCTGCTGGGCGCCACCGGCTTTCAACAGCTGAAGATCGCGCTGGCGCAGCAGATCGTGCAGCCCGTGCAGTACATCCACGAAGACCTGGCTGCCAAGGACACGCCCGAGCAGGTCGTCAGCAAGATCTTCCACAGCAACATCCAGACCCTGCAGGAAACCGAATCGGTGCTGGACGTGGCCGCGCTGAGGGCGGCGGTGGAGCTGATCCGCCGCGCCCGCCGCGTGGAAATCTACGGCATCGGCAGCTCGGCCGTGATCGCGCACGACGCGCACTACCGCATGTTGCGCATCGGCCTGCATGCCACGGCAGTGACCGATTCCCACGTGCAAGCCATCAGCGCATCGCTGACCGGGCCGGACGTCGCCGTGCTGACTATTTCGCACTCGGGCAGCACGCACGAAACCGTGCTGGCGACGCGGCTCGCGAAAGAAGCCGGCGCGCGCACCATTTGCATCACCAATTTTGGTAAATCGCCCATCCAGGAGCACGCGGATGTGGTGCTGCACACCATGTCGCGCGAGACTCGATTCCGCACCGAGGCGATGACCAGCCGGCTGGCCCAATTGGCCATCATCGACACACTCATCGCCTGCCTGGCCCTGTCCGACTACGACAAGGCCGTCTCTACCCTGCGCAGCACTTTCGACGTGCTGTCGAACAAGCGCTACTGATCGCCTTCGATGCCCGCCGGCAGCGCATGCCTGCGCGGGCATGCGCTATCCAGCAGCCCGGCCACGTCCGGCGCATCCGCGTAGGGCGCATTCCCTACCAGCAGATAACCCATGCCCAGGCGCACCGCGCCCAGGCCATCCGTGCGCACGTTGTCGCCGATGACCGTGGTGTCCGCTGGCGTCAGGCCCAGCCGGCGCAATCCTTCCTCCAGCAGCATGGCCCCGGGCTTGCCGAGTATGCGCGGGCGCACACCGGGCGCGCAGGCCAGCACCGACTGCAGCAGCGCGCCCGTCTCCGGGACGATGGCGCCTTGCGGGCCCGGGTGGGTGAGATCGCCGTTGCTGACCATCAATGCCGCGCCTCGGGCGAGTTCCCTTGCCAGGTTCTGCAGCGTTCCATAGCCGAAGGCGAGATCGCGCGCCAGCAGCACGATGTCCGCATCGCGCTCCACCAGCGCCAGCCCCAGGCCTGCGGCGCAGGCTCGCAGCGCGTCCGAGGCGCAAAGCAGCAGCTTGGCGCGCGGGTGCTGGCGGGCGATATGGCGCAAGGCCTGCTCGCCGGCCAGGACCAGCGTGTCGGCTTCTACCGGCAGGCCCATTGCCCGTAAGCGTGGCGCCAGGCCCGCCGCGATATCGGTGGAATTGTTGGACACGATGACGCAGCGCCCCGCCCAGCGGGTCAGCAGTTCGCTGGCGCCGGGTATCACCTCATGCCCGCGTATCAAGGTCCCGTCCAGATCCAGGATCAGTCCGCGCGAGCGGACGGTCCAGGGCGATTCGGCCGTCGGGGCTTGGGGGGAGTCGGAGACGGGAGTGCAGGCAATGCGGGTCATGGATCGGCGGTTGGGCGTCGAAGCGCGTGCAAGGTTGAAGGAGTGGGCGTCCGCTGTGATTCGGGGTACCCGGCGGCTGTGATTCTATCTGAACAAAATTCAAAAATTCAATTTTTCGATTTGAGAAATTTTCATTTGCCTGTCATGTGCGGTGACTAATCTGCGTTCCGGAATCAGGGCCAAGCACGTTGCGCCCCGATAGCAACCTCATCAAGACTAGGAACAACGAAATGAAGATCCGCACCTGCGCGCCTGCCCTGGCGCTCGTTTCCCTGCTGGCCGCCGCGCCTCTCGCGCAAGCCCAGTCCCTGGCCGATGGTTCGCAGCAGCGTCCGCTGCGCGTGCTGCTCATCCCCGCCGATGGCGGCACGGAATCGGGCACCAAGGCCGACTACGCTCCGATCTTCAACGCGATCACGCGCAGCACCGGCCTGCATTTCCAGCTAACGGTGGGCCAGTCCTATGGCGCCGTGGTCGAAGGCATGTGCAACCAGTTGGCCGAGGTCGCGTTCCTGGGTCCGGTTTCCTACGTGCAGGCGCATGAGCGCCAATGCGCGCAATTGCTGGCCGTGGGCGTGCAAAAGGGCGAGTCCGCCTATTACGCGGCGATGTTCGCCAAGGCCGATTCGCCCATCAATACGCTCGCCGACCTGAAGGGCAAGCGCGCCGCGTTTGGCGATGTGAACTCGGCCTCCAGCTTCACCTTCCAGGTGGCCTCCATGATCAAGGACGGCATGGATCCGGCCAAGGACCTGGCAGCGCTGCAACTGACCGGCAGCCACGCCAGCAGTCTGGCTGCGCTGGTGCAAGGCCAGGTCGACGCGGCCGCGCTGTCGTTCGACTCGTTCGACAAGGCCGTGCGCCAGGGCGCGGTGGATCCGAAGTCCGTGAAGGTGATCTTCAAGAGCGAGCCCATCCCGTATCCGCCGCTGGCCATGAACACCAAGCTGCCCGAGACGCTGAAGACCACGCTCAAGCAGGCCTTTGCCACGGTGCACCAGGCGCCCGGCGTGACGCCGGATATGGTGCGCGGCTACGGCGGCGCCAAGCTGGATCGTTTCGATACCGAGTTCTCCGAGGCGCAGTTCGCGGGCCCGGCTTCGAAGATGGCTCTGCTGACCGATGAGATCAAGGGCGAAATCCTGCAGAAGGCGGCCCAGCGGTGATCGCCGAAGCAAGCGGAATGGACATGCTGCGCTACGACGCCGTGGGCATGCGCTACGCCGATGGCACTACGGCGCTGAACTCGGTGTCGCTGCAGGTGCCGCGCGGTCAGTTCTGCGTGATCCTGGGCGCTTCGGGCGCGGGCAAATCGACCTTGCTGCGCATGGCCAACGGACTGACCACGCCGACCCAGGGCGACGTGTGGGTCGATGGCACGCAGGTGCAGCCGTCGACGCTGGCGGCGGTACGGCCCCGGATCGGCATGGTGCATCAGCACTTCAACCTGGTGTCGCGCGCCACGGTGGCGACCAACGTGCTGTCGGGCGCGCTGCCCGGCCTGCCGGCATGGCGTACCTATCTGATGCGCTTTCCCGCGGAATTGCGCGAGCGCGCCTGCCGGTTGGTGCGCGAAGTCGGCCTGCAGCCCGAACACCTGCAACGCCGCGTGAGCGAATTGTCGGGCGGCCAGCAGCAGCGCGTGGGCATCGCCCGCGCTTTCATGCTGGCGCCCGCCTTGCTGCTGGCCGACGAGCCGGTGGCCAGCCTGGATCCGCGCATCAGCCGCGACATCCTGGCGCTGTTGCGCAATCAGGCGCGGGAACGCGGCGCCACCGTGCTGTGCAGTCTGCATCAGGTCGACCTGGCGCGGGAGTTCGCCGACCGCATCGTGGCCTTGCGCCATGGCGTCATGGTGTTCGACGGGCCGGCCGGCGCGTTCGATGAGGCCACAGCCCGTGCGCTCTATCAGGCCCCGCAGTCGGAGAGCGGCATGGCTGCCGTCGATCTTGCGGGCCGCGGCCATGCCGAGCCGCGCACGGCCAGGCCGATCCGGCCCGCGCTGTTGTCGGCAGGAGGCGCGCAATGAATACGCACGCATTGAAGACGACGGCCGATAACGCCGGATGGCGCCTGGATCCGCCCTATGGCGCTCGTGCGCTGCTGATCGTGATCGCCGCGCTGATGCTGTTTCTCTACATCGGCCAGCGGGTCGAGATGGGCCGCATGGCGGCGCTGACCCTGGACGGCGCGTTGGCCGCGGTCGGCCTGAAGGAGCAGTCCCAGGTCACGTCCGGCCTGGGCGCCCTGGCCGACAGCCTGTTCCCGCTGCAAATCTCGTATCGCACCGAGACCTCGCGCATCGAGGGCTTCGATCCGGACAAGTTGCCGTGGCTGGCGCGCGTGGAAACGTTGCAGGTGACCGAGAGCCGGCTGAATCCGCGCACGCTGAAGATGGAAGACGAGGTGTCCACGCAGACCTACCTGGTCGAGCCGCTGGGCTATCTGTGGCGGGTGGCGGTCAAGATGGTGGAAACCTTCGAGATCGCGATCTGGGCGACCCTGCTGGCCGTGTTGGGCAGCGTGCCGCTGGCCTATTGCAGCGCCCGCAACTATGCGCCCAACCGGCTGCTGTACGTGGCGGCGCGGGCCATCGTCAGCATGTTCCGCGCCATGCCCGAACTGATCTGCGCGCTGTTCCTGGTGCTGGCCTACGGCTTCGGCCCGATTGCCGGGGTGCTGGCGTTGGCCATCCATTCGATGGGCTTCCTCGGCAAGTTCTACGCCGAGGACATCGAGACGGCCGACACCAAGCCGCAAGAGGCGCTGGCGGCGATCGGCGCCAGCAAGCCGCGCGTGCTGGCCTATGCCGTGTTGCCGCAGGTCATGCCCAAGTTCACCGGCTACACCCTGTACATCCTGGACCGCAACGTGCGCATGGCCACGGTGGTGGGCCTGGTGGGCGCGGGCGGCATCGGGCAGGAGCTGAAAGGCCGCTACGACATGTACCAGTACGCCCACGTCGGGACCATTCTCGTCGTGATCTTCATCACCGTGTTCTTGCTGGACCAGGTTGCCGCCCGGCTGCGGCGCCGCTTGAGCTGAGCCGGCG